>NZ_AWGW01000032.1:0-171276 GCF_000477535.1 Segatella salivae F0493 | reverse complement strand
GGGAATCTAACTCCCTGATTATCAATAGTTCCATTTGTTAATTTATCTAAACCATCGAACGTTCGCTGAGAAATGGGAGAAGATTGGAGTGAAAACCGAGCAAGAATTAAGGAAAATTACCCCACGAAAAAGATGGGATTAGGCTGCCAAATGATTTGACTGAGCCCCTCCCACCTTATTATATATAGTGCAAAGTCAGAGTTTACGACTTAAACACACTATCCAAGAATGTCTCCATCTCACCCGCTTTTGCAGCCGGAAGACTATCAGCGAAGCGCAAATGATGCTCATTTTCTGCAATATGAATCGTGTCATCGAAGCCCAGAATATAACGCAAAGCAATGCGATAGATACACTCCGTCGGTGCAAGTCCATAGACCTGATGTTTGAAAATATGGCGCAATCGCTCTTCATCATCAGGAAAAGCATGACGCATTCCCTCGCTATTATACAGCCGTTTCACGATTTCCGTAATGTATTGTCCCGATTTCATATACAAATCGGCAAACGTTTTATCAGGGTCATCAAAGCAACCGGGATTCTCTTCTTCCAGTAAATCAACCATATTTCTTACCACTTTTTTCGGTGTAAAAATCTGATTTGTCTTCTGTGGAGGAATATAATTAAAGATATCTTCATCTGATGTAGCCTCAAAATAGTTTGCCAACCGCCGCCGAAGTTTCATAAACTCTTTCACCGAATCATTGAAAACCACCTCATCAAAGAAATGTCCGGCGCTGTGTTCCAATTCTCCTGTTTCCTCATTTACAAAGTCGCCACCATCACGAAGCAAATGAAACTGCTCTTTTGTCACGCTGGTTACCTCCAAGAAAACCTCGTCGGGAACTCGACTATCGAAGTTCTGCAGCGTGGTATCATCATCTCCATAGCCCATCAAGAACGAAGGAATTGTGCGCGAAAAGCCTCGCAAATGGTCGCGCACCTGCTCATTTGTCTCACCTTTCTTTTTGTCAATGCGTTGCTGTTCTATTGTGTCAGCCAAGATTTCCGTACCTTTTTCCAATAAATTTTTCACCTTTTCAGACAATGTTTCAGACAGCTTTTCATCGATAACACGCTTCTTCTCTTCAGCCTTCTGATGAAGTTCTCTTTGTTGTTGCGTTGTTTTGCCCTGACAATCGTGTTGACATTGCAAATCTATTTGCTTCTTTTCAATCGAAGCCTGATAGCAGTGTGCTCCAAATTGCTCATTCACTTCCTTCTTGATTCTCACCGAAGCAACGTTCTGATTACGCTTTGTCAGCAAGTCGGCGGTTGTCTCCGAATGTTCGTTTGCATAAGAAAGCAGAGACGAAGTCAATTGACTACTCACGTGATCAATCAGCTGTTCTTCGGCACTCTTTCCTTGTTTTTCTTTCTTTTCACTATATTTTTCTATGCTATGGGCTATCAAATCACCGAGTTCCGCCTCCTTATCTCCATAGATTTTTGGGCCAAATAACGCCGCCTGCACCTCTTTAACCATAGCTTGATCGGGCCGAGTGTTGCCGTCTTCATCAACGACTCCCGACAATTCTTCAACGCTTTCAGCATCTACCATGCCGTTTTTCGAAGCCGACACTGCATCAAATTGATTGATGATATTGATGATTCCAGCCGAACAACCATAAATACTACTGATGTTGGCAAAAAGGAAATTGCTCATAAACCCACTACGAACCACCTCTTGAGATCGAATCTTTCGCGGAATCAACATCACCTGTTCAGCATCAAGTTCCATCATTTCTCCGTCCTCATCTTCGCCAATAACAGGAAAGAAATTCAGCAGTTCGCGAACATGTTGCTTGCGCGTGTCAGCGTCACCTCCGCCCGAAGCCGTATCAGCCGAAAGCCCATTGGCCATTTCTTCATAATTGGTCAACGTGCGTGCCGGGTCAAAGTCAAAGATATAGGCATTCTCTTTACGATGAAACTGCCCATCACTCCCTTTATATAAATAAGGTGTTTGTGCACGAAAAGCAGCCTGCATATACTGCGCTGGGCTTTTCATGTTACTCAAAATCAGCACGCCTGTCCACTCCCGAACACTCACTCCGGTGGTGAGTTGACCAACAGATAGCGTTATCGTTCCTTGCGGATGTTCGGCTATAGCCTTACGAACGCGACGCAAAGCTCCCTCATCTTCTATCACTTCATCATTGTCGGTCTTACCATCTCCGGCTGCAACCACAATCTCAAAGTCGGCAAATTCGGGATGACGTTGCATGTCTCTGAGTTTCTCTGCAAGTTTCTTTGCAGCATCAACACGATTCAACAACCAAAACGTGTGGCGCAATTCATGACGCAATTCGGGCGTAGAAAAAGGATAACGTGGCTGCCGCGACAACGCATCTAACCATTTGTCAATGGCCTCATCGTGTACAAACTTGCCCCGATCAACACGAAAAAACTCATTCAAGTCAAAGGCATAAGCTTCTGTATCGCCATCAATCTCAACACCATCTCTCACCTTTGCCATGACAATATCACCCATTCGATAGGTAAACATGTTGAGTTTCGCATCTCTTCATAAGGATTTAGCCCTCTTTCCTCGTCCCATTCATCCTTTGCCTTGCATTCATCGGCATAGGTCCAATTAAAGATTGCCTCGGCAGGAAACTTCTCATTGGCCAATGCTTTGAACGGCGTGCCACTCAAATGCAGCGTAAACAGGCGCTTGATATTGCTGAAAGCCTGGTCTGTTTTAAATGTGTCTACCCCCTCATGTGCCTCGTCTATCACGAGTAAATCCCACTGAAGCTTAGCCACTTCGTGCAATTTACATCGCCATGTTCACCCGTAATGGCGGCTACAGTGATGCTATCGTGCCACCTAAAACCGTCACCCAACTCGGCATAACTATCCGTTGCCCAGAAGATATTCTGTTGTGTGGTGTGGTCTTTCAATAGTACTTCGAGCAGGCCTGGCGTCTCTTTAAGCACTCTATTCTCAAGAATATCTATTGGTTCTGACATGATTTAATCGGGTTAGTGAATGCAAAGTAACAAAAAAATAATGAACAAAAGGAATGAATCTCTAAGAAAAAGCGATTTGTTTATTGATTCTTTGCGTCACGAAGCCCCTTGTTTGGTTTCATTTTCTCCCTGTCTGTTTCTTTCAAATAAGGTTTCCATAGCCCATGCTTTATCTCCGAACAACCGACAATCCGCTTACAATGCGCCCTCACCCCATGATGTCTTCAATAGAAAGAATTTAAAGATTACTAAACAAAGGACAAAAAATGGCATTACATTTGTAGGGAGACAAAGAAAGAAGTAAATTTGCAAAGTGCTGTAAGAGAATGTTATGCAATGCCGCACGACCTTCGGTTTGCATCACAAACACAAACAAAATTATTATTAAACAAAGAGAATATGGATTTCAAAGAATTTAATGACAGAGTGCGAGACATAGAATATGGCAACTCTGGACCGTCTTATTCAGCAGCCTTTCCGGCACTGATTCGCAAAGTATATCTATGGATGACCTTTGCATTGGCTATCAGTGGCATCGTTGCTTACGGCGTAGCGACATCACCCAATCTATTGATGCTCATCTATTCTAACAAGCTTGTATTCTGGGGAATCATAGCCGTTAATTTCCTATTGGTATGGAAGATTAGTGGAAGTACAATGAAACCCAATCGCTCATTGGCTGCCACGACATTGATGTTTGCCCTTTATTCGGTACTCACGGGTGCCATATTGTCATTCATCTTCGTTGTCTATGCACCGACAGCCATCATCAAAACATTCTTTATTACGGCCGGAATGTTTGTATCAACTGCGGCTTATGGCTACTTCACAAAGAAGGACTTATCTAACTGGGGCGGTTTCCTCACAATGGCTTTGCTTGGTCTTATCCTTGCACTTGTAGTCAATATCTTCCTAAAGAGCAGTTCTTTAGACTTTATTATCAGTATTGTTGGCGTGATTGTTTTCGTGGGTCTGACCATCTGGGACAGCCAAACCATCAAACGCCAACTGGCAGAAATGCCCGACGTTAGTGAGGCTTCACAGAAGCTTGCCGTATGCGGTGCACTCAGCTTGTACTTGGATTTCATCAACTTGTTCCTCTACTTGCTGCGCATTTTCAGTCGCGACAGATAATCATTAATTATATTCGACATCGTAATGAAGATAAGAAACTTAGTGGCAGCAGGTGTGCTGACCACCTCTCTCATGCTGAGTAGCTGTGGCATTACAGCCAATGGCTCGGGCAATAACAATGGAGGTAACATCTTAAGTGAAGTACTTGGCAACATGGGAAACATCGGTACGGTGGGCAATGTGTTAGGCAGTGTGCTTGGTATTGACAAGCCTTCGGAACGCGATGTCATTGGAAGCTGGCACTATAGTGAACCAGGTGTGGCCTTCACCAGTAAGAATGCCTTGGCCAAAGCAGGTGGCGAAGTCGCTGCAGCTCAGGCAAAAGCAAAGTTGGAAGAAAGCTATCGGTCGGTTGGTTTCAGGCGCGATAATACGCAACTAACGTTCAACAGCAACAAAACTTTCAATGCTCGACTGCTTGGAAAGACCTTTAATGGCACATGGACTTACGACAATAATGAGCAGAAAATTACACTAAAGACGCTGCTCTTCACTATCCCCGTCTATGCAAAGCGCACCACCTCGGGAATGAGTTACCTCATGGAGTCCAAGAAACTATTAACCATTCTGCAGACGGTTTCAGCCCTCAGTGGCAACAACACCCTGCAAACGGTTGGCGACTTGAGCAAAAACTATGACGGAATACGCATGGGATTTGAAATGAAAAAATAAGCTTTTGCGCCTTCATCACGTGGACATCAGCCGATTGAAACGTGATAACAATCATAAACTGAAATGGAGAATATCAAAGACTTTGGCTGAGATATTCTCCATTTTGTTTTCAATCAGCGTTATAAATAGCCTCTAACGCCTCAACTTCTCACCACGCTTTTCTCAAGAAAGAAGAAAGAAACATAAGGTAACAAACTATTCCCTGCTATGGTTTTAGAAACTTATTTCCCTTGATAGTCACCCTACTACACCCCTCAAGAATCGTCCATTTATTCCCAACCCATGAGGAAGGCGCTTCTACTTTCACCTCATTTCCTTTGAAAACCAACTGCGATGTGCTCTTGGCATAAAGCAAAGGATTCCCCAAAGTGACAAAGAAGTTATTGAGGATACGCACATTTTGATGCACAGGTCGACGTGCATCAACCTCCGTGTTCGAAGGATTTAAGGCTATAACGGCACGTGAAGGACCACTATTATAGGCACAATCTATAAACTTGTTGTTCTCAATCAGCACATCCTTTACAGGCCCAGATTCATACCATCCGGCAGCATCGCCCTCAATAAGAATGGCACTCATGCCCGTATAACAATAGGTGTTGTCACGGATAATCACTCTCCGCGGTGTGGTAACAAGCGTGCCACGCGTGCTGGTTCGAGAGAAAAAACTATGTCGAATGTCTACTTCGGGCGTACAACTAAGGTTCTCTACGCAATCACTTTGCAAGCGAACATCACCTGGAATGGGCCGCATGAACGTCACTTCTACTATCCGCGGTGACTCCATTCGCACTGCTTTAATGGTGTTTTCTGCATAGCGTTGCATGGTAGAAGGACGCACAAAAGCCACTGTATCGCCAATAAAATAGGCACGAAAACCATAGCTTTGAGGGTGCATGAAGCGTAATTTGAGCGTATAATCATCAACCTTTTCTACGGCTTGTAAATTGGTTCCATGCACATTAATGCAATCATCTTGCGCACCAAGAAACCTACAACTGTCAATCACAACCTTGCCACTACAACCCGAAAAATGCATAAAGTCGGCCGAAGATGCCAATATTCGTGTGCTGTTTTCACGCGGTTCACATCTTACCTGAAGCATCTTGACGTTTCGACAATACTGACTCACAATGCCTAATCCGTGCATATAGTGCACGCCTACATTGTAAAACGTGATATTTTGGCTTTCAAACAAAAACATTCCCACCTGATCTCGAATGATGTCGCGCACCGTAATGGTATGGTTTTCCTTAAAATCCTTCGCTAAATCTGTTGCAAAATGTACCACATTTGGCGCCACTTCAACCGCCTTAGCCTGTGAGAGAATGTCCCAATCACGGCTATAATAAAAGTGCTTATTAGTGGGATCATACTCTATGCAATGCGGTTTGTTCGTCCGCCAACCCTCTCCTATCCACATCATCTTCCCTTCGACAATCGCAAATTTGGAGTCGGGGTGCACACGAGCCGTTACTCCATGCGCATCAACTTTAAGGTAAGTAAGTTCCGAACCGCCAGGTCTTTCAAAGTCAAAATGAATATTTTGCAGCCTCATCCCCTTGCAATGGGCAAAAGAAAGCATCGTCATCTTGCCATGAAACATCAGCGTTGACTCATTTCCTTCAATGGTTAGGCCGCTCATCTCTTCGAACAAAAGGCCTATTGTCTTTACTTTTGAGGGACATTCTGTTTCAGACGAGGTGTTGGAAATAAAGTATTCACGCCGCGACGCATCAGTAGGCCACAGGTCATAACGTCCAGATTGAAACACAATAACCTTGCTTTTCCAACGCTTGCAGTCGGCTATCAAGGTCTGCAAACGAGCCGTTTGGTCTTCGTAAGTGTTGGGCTGCACCCCATAGTCGGCCACAAACAGCGTATCATGGAGGGCTGCTTGTGCAGACAACGTGACAAAAAACAAGCATACATTCAGCAACAACCGCAATTTATTTTCTTTCATCATTTGTGAATTTTCATATCTACATGTAAGGTGCATCGCTCCAAAAAACGCGACGATATTTGGCAAAGATAAGCATTATCTCCGATAAATCACCCCCTTTAATAAGATATATTCCACGAAAAACAAATCTCCTGCAGTGAAGAACATCCGCCGAATGAAACCCCAACAGCCATTAACCCATTTTTCCATTGCCCATCCATCTGATTGAAAGGGACTTAACTCTGGAAAACAATTTGACTGAGATGACGCGATAAAAGCACGCAGATGGTGGCACCATCTGAGTCAAATGACCCAACCATTTGACGCTGTTTATAAAATCGGTGGCATAGGAAGAGGAAATGCCCTGTAAATAAGCATTGGCAGAAAGGAGGCGGGGCGCGGCACAACGGGACATAAAGAGTGGCACGGCTGCATTGTTATGAAGAATTAAAACGAAATGGTTTTACAAATAAATCTATTCTTTTGAGGATAGAACAAGACCGAGCGCTTGCGTTTGTTTGTATGGATATAGCATTAGAAAGAACAAATATGATGGCTCAATACAAGAAAGACGAGCTTTCAATTTATCATCATGTGCGAGTCAATAAGCATTCAACAAGGAATAAAAGCATGATTTGTTGAACGTTATTTTCTATGAAAAAGGCAGATTATTTGTATTTTTATTTGGTTCAACTGCGGTTTATTCGTACCTTTGCAGGCCTAAAACGAATAAACATACAAACTGATGAAAGTAAAGACAAACCGATTAGAAACGTTGAAACTCCTTATCTCCAGCGGTGAATATGGTAGCCAAGAAGAAGTACTTGCGGCACTAAAGAAAGAAGGATTCACGTTGACTCAGGCCACACTTAGTCGTGACTTGAAGCAGCTGAAAGTAGCAAAAGCCGCAAGCATGAACGGCAAATATGTTTACGTTTTGCCTAATGAAACCATGTATAAACGCATTCATAAGCCACTTTCTGCGGCTGAGATGATGATGACACCAGGCTTTATTTCCATTAACTTTTCAGGCAATATAGCTGTCATTAAGACGCGACCGGGGTATGCAAGTAGCATCGCTTATAACATTGACACCAGCGAAATGCCCGAAATATTGGGTACAATTGCGGGCGATGACACGATTATTGTTGTGATCAAAGAAGGCGTAAGTCATGAAGAAGTGACTGAAAGATTGAGTCAACTGATGCCGGGATTCTAAAGCATTACGCTCAATGTTTCGTGTCTTATTTATGATTTTGGAGTGTAAGAAATAAGGAATTGAACATCAATTCTTATAGAAGAAGATAATAATTTGAGTTATTTTTTGCCCCTACTGCAACTTTTCCATCATCAAAATGCGTCTAACGCATGAATGACAAATAAAGAAACAAAACATAAAAGGAAAGAATATGGAAGATAAAAAGAAATTAATGCGCTCCTCATCTGACAAATGGCTTGCAGGAGTTTTAGGTGGAATAGCCAATTATTTGGGTTGGGATCCAGCCTTGCTACGCCTCTGTTATCTGCTATTGACCCTTTGCAGTGTGGGCTTCCCCGGTGTTATTGCATATATCATTCTATGGATGTGTATGCCTCAAGACATCAACACGCAACCATAAAACAGGGAAACGAGAGCGTCGTTACAAACAAAGCATAAGATGCTGCACAAACCATTAGGGTGTGTGCAGCATTTTTTGGTTTATTAATGTTATATTGAAATTAAAAGCAAACCAAAAGTAACTATTCGACAACTTTTTGTATCTTTGGCCATGAAATAAAATAAAAAAGATTGAAAATGGAAGAATCTATCAAACAAATTGGCGAGCGCTTGCGTGGCCTTCGCGATGTACTTGACATCCCGGCAGAGGAAGTTGCTGAGCTTTGTGGCATCACTTTAGAGCACTATCTCAAGATAGAAGCTGGAGAAGCAGACCCTTCTGTATATCGACTTTCTAAGATTTCAAAACGCTATGGCATTTCACTTGACGTGTTACTCTTTGGAGAAGAGCCTCGCATGAGTAGCTATTATCTCACCCGAGACGGGCAAGGTCAGGAGATAGACCGCGGAGATAAGTATCAATATCAAACGTTGGCAGGAGGTTTTAGAGGTCGGAAAATGGATCCATTCCTTGTTGTTGTCGACCCGCTTCCAGCCGGAAAACGATATAGTAAGAATACACACGACGGACAAGTTGTTGACTATATTCTTGAAGGAACATTGGAATTGACGATTGAAGACAAAGTATTGGTGTTGGAAAAAGGCGATTGTGTCTATTTCGATGCAACCCTTCCACACTGCATGAACGCACTAAACGGAGAACCAGCTAAGTTTTTATGTGTCGTAAACTAAACGAAAGACTATGATAGAACGTTTTTTAACGCAAACAAAATTCACTTCAGAAGATGATTATGCAAAGCATCTTCATTTCATTGTTCCAGAGAATTTTAACTTCGCCTACGATGTAATGGATGCGTGGGCAGAGGAAAAGCCTGATAAGGTTGCCTTGCTTTGGACGAGTGAAAGAGGCGAAGAGGTGAGCACAACTTATAGAGAGTTTAAGGAACAAACAGACAGAACGGCCGCCTATTTCATGCAATTGGGCATCAAACATGGCGACAAAGTGATGCTTATTCTCAAGCGACATTATCAGTGGTGGCTATCAATGATGGCGCTATGTAAAGTCGGAGCGATAGCTATTCCGGCTACACACATGCTGACAGTACACGACATTGTATATCGCAATCAGAGTGCAAGTGTGAAGTATATCATTTGTGCTAACGATGAATATATCACCGAACAAATCGCTAAAGCCATGCCCGATAGCCCAACAGTAAAGGCATTAGTGGCTGTAAATGCACTCTCAGAACTTGACAAGCCCATACCAGAAGGTTTCCACGATTGGCGCAAAGAGTGGGCAGAAGCATCAGCCTTTGTGCGACCAGACAACGTGAATACCAACGAAGATACCATGTTAATGTACTTCACAAGCGGTACAAGTGGTGAACCAAAGATGGTGGCTCATGACTTCCTTTATGCCTTGGGACATCTCACAACGGGTGTATATTGGCATAATCTCCATGCAAACAGTCTGCATCTTACTGTGGCAGATACGGGTTGGGGCAAAGCCGTTTGGGGCAAACTCTATGGACAATGGTTTGCAGGTGCAACCGTATTTGTATATGATCACGAGAAGTTCACGGCCGAAAAGATTATGCGCCAGATGGAGAAATACCACATTACATCGTTCTGTGCGCCTCCAACCATCTATCGTTTTATGATTCGTGAAGACTTCTCTAAATATGATTTGAGCAGTCTTGAATGGTGTACCACGGCCGGAGAAGCTATGAATCCTTCAGTAGCGAATAGGTTTAAAGAGCTTACAGGCGTTACAATCTACGAAGGATTTGGCCAGACTGAGACCACAATGACACTTGGAACCTTCCCTTGGGTGAAGCCAAAACCCGGCTCAATGGGTAAGCCAAACCCTCAATACGACGTTCAGTTGCTACGCCAAGATGGTACAGAATGCGAGGACGGAGAAAAGGGAGAGATTTGTATTCGCATAGGAGATAAGAAACCCTTAGGCCTGTTCAAAGGCTACTATCGTGATGAAGAACGAACAAAGGAGACTTGGCACGATGGCATATATCACACTGGTGACATGGCATGGCGCGACGAAGAAGGGTATTATTGGTTTGTAGGAAGGACGGATGATGTTATCAAAAGCTCAGGCTATCGCATTGGTCCGTTTGAAGTAGAGAATGCCCTGATGACCCATCCAGCCGTTGTTGAGTGTGCCATTACAGGCGTTCCCGACCCAATTCGAGGGATGATTGTCAAGGCAACTGTAGTACTTGCACCGGAATATAAAGCCAAAGCAGGCGATGAACTGATTAAAGAGTTGCAGAATCATGTAAAGCATGAGACGGCGCCTTATAAGTATCCACGTCTCATTGAGTTTGTAAATGAACTGCCAAAGACTATTTCCGGTAAGATAAGAAGAGTGGAAATACGAGAAAAAGACAATCAAAAGAAGTCTTGATGAAACAGAAAATGTGGAACGAAAGCTTACGCTTTGCTCCACATTTTTTATTGTATCTTCTCTTCATCAAACAATAATGAGAAACTTATTTCTTAAAGGTTTTAAAGATAACTCCTTTATAACTGTTGATGCGGAGATTGATTAAGCAACCTGAAGGCAGTCGAGTAAGCGGCACACTAATATACCCTCGGCTCGAATAATACTGCGGAACACCTCCTTGATCGTGGTAGAGTGTGAGGTCAATACGGCGTAACTTTCCTCCAACAACAAGGCTATCGGTGGCTATTAAGCCCAAAGTTTGTCCCTTCATCTCACTGGTTTGCTCGCCCGTTAATACCGAAAAACCAATATTTAGATAGCGATTATTCTTGCTTATCCAGGCACTTTCAAACGTAATGGGGTCGACATGGAGACTACGAAACCAAGTCGTTGGATGCCAATCTACCACAGGAACAGCCACCAATCGAAGGCCTTCTGTCGATGAATCCACCACCTTATTATAATAGAGTAAGCCTCTCACCTTCGCATTGGCTTGCTTTATCCACGACACTTTCAATCGAGGCACGAGCAGAAGTGAATCACCTTCATCCGTAACGGCACTATAAACAGCGTTGTCAGATGCCGTATAAGCCTCGACGAAGTCAGCCTGAACATAAGAATCTTTGCCATCGCCAACCTCATATCCCCCATGAGAACATGCACTCGCCACAAACAATATGACGAGTGCAATACTTAAAATTGTCCAACGATAACCATGCACCATGCCTATCTTATTTTAGGAATGGCAGATGATTCAGAAACGATTTAAACTTACGATTGCCGTTAGTTGCAGACAGATAGTTCTTTGCTGGGTAAGCATATTGACTCAACAAGCAAGCCCGAAGATAACGTTCGTCCTTGTTCTCTATATCAATCTTCTCCAACTGTCCCATCATATAATCTTCGAAATCGTTTCGTTCGGCATCGGTATAATGGTCAGAATACATTCTCGTATCCTGTATCATGTCGAGTGCAATGTAGTTACATGGGTAGAGACGATAGTTCCGATGGATCTCTAAATCGATATGCGTTGCAATCTCATCAAATAGTTTATTCTTCGGCTGTTCTTGGTCAATACCTTGTAACCAGTCGTCAATACATGGCGCACATTTATAGTGAATGTGACCTTTAAAGCCTTTAATGCCGGTCAACATGCTTTCAATATCATCCTCAGCTGTCTTCTTCCAGAACGGTACATCGCGTCTTAACTGGTACTCACGAGCCTTTAAGTAGTCACATGGATCGTATTCATAAGAGATTGAAAGTGGAACTATATGCAACTGCGTTAGACGCTCAACGATAGATCCTTCGCCTCCCATGGCCATCATCTTCAATATTGCAGGCTGTGTAAGGTCATTCGAGTTTTTGGCCCGTCCCTGTCGTTGTGCTATCCAAACATTCTCTCTTTTCACGTTAACGGCAAAGTGAATATACTCTGACATGCGCTTACTTGCCTTCAACATCTCTACCGAATGGAGAGCCCGTTCGACTGTAAACGACTTGTTTACACGCACGAGATCTTTCACCCAAGGCAGGGTCAACAGGTTATCTCCTATGGCAATTTCGCACGTAGTATCAAAGCCAACATCGATTAAAAGCTTATCAAGAAAAGCCGAATCAAGCACGATGTCGCGGTGATTGCTTACGAAAGTATATCGATTTTTGATGTTAATGTTATAGGCATCCATATCACATCCCAAGCTCTCCTTTACGATTAGTTGCTGTAAGAAGGGATAACAGAAAGCCTTTTGAAACTCAATATTCGTCTTACATGCACGCATCTTGGCAGCTATATCGTCAAGAGCAACACCGGGATATAAGTAAGCCAAGACCTTTTGGAATTGGGAATCACTCAATAATCTGTCGAAAACCTCGGGCAGTTCCTCGGGTTCAAACGGTCTGATACAATCAAACTCAGCTGGAATTTTCATATCATGTGGTTTTAAAATTAATTTTCATTGTATTACAATAGGGCTGAACTTGCTCCATGAGCAATAATAAGTTCGATGCCCAACTCTTCTATTTCGCGCACCAATTGAGCCGAAATATGACTGTCTGTGATAATCATGTCGACGTCATCCATACTACAAATGCGCGCAAACCCACGCCTTCCAAACTTACTTGAGTCTGCAAGAACAATGGTTTTCTGTGCAGTTCGAATCATCGACCGATTGAGTTCAGCCTCATTCATGTCGGTTGTTGAGATGCCAAAGTCAAGGTCTATGCCATCAACGCCTAAGTAAAGCTTGCTAAATGAGCACCCTTTGAGAATCATATCTGCATATTGTCCCACAACCGAAAGACTGCTATGACGAACCACTCCGCCCAATTGGATAATGTCAACATTGTCATTCTGCGCCAACAACTCTGTGGCTTGCAGCGATGCCGAGACCACCGTTAGCTTGTCTGTTGTATGCAGATTGCGCGCCAAAGCATGAATAGTAGTTCCCGAAGCCAATAGAATGGAGTCATTAGAAGACACAAGTTTGGCCGCTTCTAAGCCTATTTGCTGCTTCTCTTCAGCGTTAAGACCTTCCTTTTCGTTAACCGATCGGTTGTTGGCAAAGGGATTTATGAGGATAGCCTTCCCATGACTGCGGTACAATTTGCCTGCACGCTCCAGCTCTGTAAGGTCTTTACGAATCGTTACTGAAGACACATCAAGCCGCTCTGCCAGTTCAGAAACGAGCAAAGAACCCTGCTTCAGCAGCTCCTCTAATATAAAAGTATGGCGTTCTAACTTAGTCATTGGTTAGGATTTTAATGAGACTATCCGTTTAAAGTAACTACACAAAGATAGGTCTTTTATTCTACATTCGCCAAGAAAAGCCTCTGTTTTAAATAATTATTAACAACACATACACGCGCGAACAAATTAAACAACGAGCCACATCGCTTAGAATGATAAACCTAATTACCTAACATCCAGAACCTTTTCCATTCGAATGCGGTTAAAGAATAACATTAAACCCGACAGCAACAGCCTTAAATACATCTATTTTCTTGTAAAGATGATTCATCATTTTTTAACAGTTCATTATATGGGCAAATAGCAGAAACAGCATGCTTCATAGCCGCCTGAAAGGCGAAAAGCAACGAAAAAACATAAGATCCCATACCAAAATCAATGAGAAATGGGGCAAATCACACTGCCAAATCCCTCATTTCACGACACTTTTTCACCCATATCGTCGCACGTTTTGACGCAAAACACCATCATTTTTCATGTTATTTCATGCTTCTTTTTGCTATCAAACTTGAAATGCTTTGATGCTCAGCAGGTTATCAAATGCCTAAAAACAGCCTTTATTTTCCAACAAACATTCACGCCAACAAAAACTTCTCGTTTTATAAAGTCTTTTGTAAAATTTCCTCTTTTTTATTCCTTTTTAATACCTCTACAGCAACTTCATTCCAAGAAACACCATAGAAAATTAACTTAAACATCGCTGAAAAGTGCCACATAACAGCCTCTTCCTCCCATAGAACACTACATCCCGGCAGGTAAGCTCCTTACCATGAGTCCCTAAAATGGGACAAAATTCACGCCGAATGTTTCAAAACGAAAGCAACAAAGTACTAACATCACTCTTTCATCTCACCTCCTTTCGTTTCAAAATCAAAACAACCCTCCTTCCAATTCGTCTTTAGCCGCCACACCTATCCTGTTTAACAGCCCTACAAGTATACCCACAAGAGAACGAATAAAAACGGCTTTCGTTTCAAAATAAAAGTTAAAATCAAAACAAAACTCCCTGTAAATTTTGAATTATCAGAAATAAAATCTACTTTTGTTGCGTAATGAAACCATAATAATATCATTCAAAACATCTAATGGTTCAACATTCATTGTTATAACACCATTAACGACAAAGCAGCAATTTGAAATCTAAAGTAATGAATAAAAATCAGCGTACAACTTATGACATCATTGTGATTGGTGGAGGAATCACGGGAGCCGGCATCGCGAGAGACTGCGCATTGCGTGGCCTAAAAGTGCTACTGGTTGAGAAATTCGATATGACCAACGGCGCAACCGGGCGTAATCACGGCCTACTTCATAGTGGAGCACGCTATGCAGTGACCGATAACGAGTCGGCAACAGAGTGTATTCAAGAGAACATGATTCTCAGAAAGATTGCCCGCCACTGCGTAGAAGAGACCGATGGACTATTCATTACGCTGCCCGAAGATGACCTTTCCTATCAGAAAACGTTTGTAACGGCCTGCCAAAATGCAGGTATCCGCGCCGATATCATAGCCCCCGAGGAGGCCATTCGATTGGAACCGGCAGTCAACCACAGCCTCATTGGTGCGGTTCGAGTGCCTGATGCCTCAATCGATCCCTTCAGACTGACCACTGCCAACGTGCTCGATGCACGCTTGCATGGGGCAGAAATATTGACCTATCACGAGGTTACATCGTTTATTATCAATCAAACGCGCATGAAAGGTGTCGTGATGCGCGACAACCTTACAGGCGAAACGCACGAAGCTTACTCAAAGATTATCGTCAATGCAGCAGGCATTTGGGGGCACCTTATAGCCGAAAAAGCCGGTATTTCGATTAATATGTTCCCCGCAAAAGGTTCATTATTGATCTTCGGTCACCGTGTAAACCAGATGGTAATCAATAGATGTCGCAAGCCAGCCAATGCCGATATACTCGTTCCCGACGATGCCGTTTGTGTGATAGGAACTACAAGTGACCGCGTGGGTTATGACGAAATAGACCACCTTAAGGTTACAAACGAAGAAGTAGATATATTGATTCGCGAAGGCGAAAAACTGGCTCCGGCACTTGCTTCGACACGCATTTTGCGCGCTTATGCCGGTGTTCGACCACTCGTTGCAGCCGATAATGACCCTTCTGGGCGTAGTATCAGCCGCGGAATTGTGTTGCTCGACCATGAGAAACGTGACGGCCTATCAGGCTTTATCACGATAACGGGTGGTAAGATGATGACTTATCGTTTGATGGCCGAACTTGCTACAGACCTCGTTTGCACCAAATTGGGCATCGACAAGCCATGTATGACTGCCAAGATTCCATTGCCTGGTTCAGAAGAACCCATGGAAAAGAAAGGTCTTTCAACCGAACGCCTTGCCGAAGAAGGCCGTCATGGCACACGAACCTCTTTCATTCCTGCGAACAACAGCTTAGAGAAAGCGATAGTTTGTGAGTGTGAAGGGGTCAGCATTGGTGAGATGAAATACGCTGTTGAAAAGCTACATGTGAAGCAACTCATTAATATGCGTCGCCGCACTCGTGTCAGTATGGGCACTTGTCAAGGTACACTTTGTGCGTGTAGAGCAGCATGTGTGCTCTCAGAACTCACGAAAACAGACGCCAAAAAGAGTCAAGCCGACTTAGCATCTGTAATGAACGAGCGCTGGAAAGGTATGCGACCAGTGGCTTGGGGAGATACTTTGAAGGAGTCACAACTCATGTCTATGGTCTACGAAGGACTCTGTGGACTGAACGAACGCACTGAAAACATAAAGGAGATTGCACAATGAGATTTGATACTATCATAATAGGTGGCGGACTAAGTGGAATGACTTGTGCCGCAATGTTAACCAAAGGCGGCCACAAGGTGGGCTTAGTGACTACCGGAAAGAGTACGCTTCAATTCAATTCTGGGTCATTTGACTTGATGGGATACGTCGAAGGACAAGCTGTTGAGCATCCTTTGGAGGCATTAAAGCAGTTGCCTGAGGGACATCCCTATCACAAAATAGGCAGTGACAAGATAGGTTCCTATATAGAAGAAGCTAAGAAACTGCTCGAAGAAGCAGGCCTAACATTCAAAGGAACCGCTGAGAAAAACCATTTCAGACTATCTCCTATCGGTGTTTTGAAACCTACTTGGTTGACCCTTGACACGCTGTTTACGGTTGAAAATGCCGAAGAACTGAAAGGAAAGAAACTGCTTTTAGCCAATATAGAAGGCTTTCTTGACTGGCCAATGCCCTATCTTTCAGACAGTCTTTTGACGTTAGGTGCTGAGGTAAGAAGCGTCACTTTTACGACTGATATCCTTGAGTTTGCGCGGACAAGTACAACAGAAATGCGTGCAACAAACATCGCAAAGTATCTTCAAAAGCCTGAACGCGTAAAGGAAATTGCCCAGAAACTCAATGCCATTGCAGAAGATTGCGACTGCATTTTGATGCCAGCGGTGCTGAGATTACACAATGAAAAAGAACTTCGTTTGTTGCAGAATGAAGTGCAAAAGCCCATTCAATTTGTGGCAACGATGCCTCCTTCAGTGCCTGGCAACTATATACAAAACCGACTGACCGACTTACTTCATCAGTTAGGTGTAGTGATATTCAACAGTGATACCGTTGAAAGTGGGCAACTCAAAGATAATCGTCTTGTAGCCGTTACTACGGAGAAATTGGAGGAAACCCTACTTGAGGCCGACCAATTTGTGCTTGCTACAGGCTCATTTATCAGCGGAGGACTCGTTTCAAACTATGAAACCATTTGTGAACCGATATTGAATTGTGACATAAACACACTTCAACAACGTGACCAATGGACGTCAGAATATCTCTTCGATGAACATGCTTATATGGGCTTTGGCATACTAACTGATGACAAATTCCATGTGATAAAAGAAGGCAAAACAATAGAAAACGTCTTCGCAGTAGGTTCAGTTTTAAGTGGAAACAACAGCATTCGACAGGCCAATGGCACAGGAGTTTCAATGCTTACGGCTATCAATGTAGCCCACAATATCCTAAATATAAAAGATCATGCAAGCTAAAATACAATTACGAAATATAAGTAGTCACGAGCTGGAACAGTGCATGAAATGTTCCATTTGCACAGTATATTGCCCTGTATCGGCCGTCGAACCACAGTATCCCGGGCCTAAACATGCGGGCCCAGATCTTATGCGTTATCGCATGAAAGATGAGCATTTCTTCAATGATAACTTAAAGATGTGCCTGAATTGTAAGCGTTGTGAGGTCGCATGTCCTAATGGAGTGAAGATTGGAGACATTATACAAGAGGCGCGAATTAAATACAGTTCACATGGTCCTTCGCTACGAGATCGCATGTTAGCCAATACAGATTTCGTTGGAACGATGGCCACATTAGCTGCTCCTTTGGTAAATTTCTCATTGGGATTAAAGCCAGCTAAGGCTGTATTACATACGGTAATGGGCATTGATAAGCATCGCACCTTCCCGTCATATAGTTCACAGAAGTTTGAAACTTGGTTCAAAAAGGAAGCTGCTGAAAAGCAAAAGAACTTCTCAAAATTCGTTAGTTACTTCCACGGATGTTACGTAAACTACAACTATCCCCAATTAGGTAAGGACTTAGTCAAGATACTTAATGCCGTAGGATATGGCGTTCATCTGCTTGAAAAGGAGCAATGTTGCGGCGTAGCCCTTATCGCTAACGGCCTATCGGGACAGGCAAAGCGACAAGGAGAGGTTAATATGAAGTCGATGAGACAGGCTATTCAAAACAAGGATGAAGCCATTGTTACGACCAGTTCGACTTGTACGTTCACCATGAGAGACGAATATAAGCACCTGCTTGAAATCAAAAACGAAGACGTTAGAAGTAGTTTGATGTTGGCAACACGCTTCCTTTATAATCTCATTCATGAGAAAAAGATTCGTCTTGTCTTTAGAAACGACTTCCAAAGAAAGGTTGCTTACCACACAGCATGCCACATGGAGCGCATGGGATGGGTCGTATAT
Organism: Segatella salivae F0493; assembly: GCF_000477535.1. Taxonomy (NCBI): domain Bacteria; kingdom Pseudomonadati; phylum Bacteroidota; class Bacteroidia; order Bacteroidales; family Prevotellaceae; genus Segatella; species Segatella salivae. The sequence goes on along the minus strand of NZ_AWGW01000032.1, from coordinate 152,743 downwards.
AGCACAGAACTGATGCGAATGATTCCGGGACTTGACTTAATTATGCTTGAAAGTCAATGTTGTGGAATCGCCGGAACGTATGGTTTCAAGAAGGAAAACTACGAGCGTTCTCAAAAGATTGGAGAGTCTTTGTTCGACCATATCAATGAAATTGACCCCGACTGTGTGTCTACTGACTGCGAGACTTGCAAGTGGCAGATAGAAATGTCGACCCGATATAAGGTTATAAATCCTATTTCTCTCATTGCCGAAGCACTCGATGTAGAAGCTACAAGACAAGCAAACGCCTAACGACATTAGCCACTCAGAACCGTTTATCTTTTTACATTATCTATTAACTAAAACCTTAATTAAAGATGAAGAAGTACATTTTAGCCCTTGATCAGGGCACAACCAGTTCACGAGCTATCGTCTTTGACCACGATGGAAAGATTTGTTCTGTGGCACAAAAAGAGTTTACTCAGTACTTCCCTAAACCGGGATGGGTAGAACACAACCCTAATGAAATCTGGTCTTCTCAGGCATCTGTGATTGCCGAATCAATCTCTGCAATCGACATTAATGGTCTCGACATTGCGGGAATTGGTATCACCAACCAGAGAGAAACAACCATTGTATGGGATGTTGACACTGAAGAACCCATCTACAATGCCATTGTTTGGCAAGACAGACGTACCGCAGACTACTGTGATAAGCTTAAAGCTGAAGGCTTGATTGACACAATTCGTGAAAAGACTGGCTTGATTATTGATGCTTATTTCAGTGGAACTAAGATTAAATGGATATTGGATAACGTACCAGGAGCACGTCAACGCGCAGAGCAAGGTAAGTTGCGTTTCGGCAACGTTGATAGCTGGTTAGTTTGGCGTTTGACGCGAGGCGAGGTGCATGTTACCGATGTTACCAACGCAAGTAGAACCATGTTATTCAATATTAACACGTTGAAATGGGATGCAGACTTACTGAAACTACTTGATATACCCATTAGCATGTTGCCAGAAGTGAAGTCATCTTCTGAGGTGTATGGCCACACTAAGACTACCATTTTCGCTCATGAGGTGCCCATTTCTGGCATTGCTGGCGACCAACAAGCAGCCCTTTTTGGTCAAATGTGCATTGAACCTGGAGCAATAAAAAACACATACGGCACCGGATGTTTCGTCATGTTGAACACTGGAGAGAAGCCTGTCAAGTCAGAAAACAACCTACTTACCACGATAGCTTGGAAGATAGGAGACAAGATTAACTATGCTCTTGAAGGCTCAATCTACGTTGGTGGTTCAGTCGTTCAATGGCTTCGAGATGGTCTTTGCTGTATAAAGTCATCGTCAGAAATAGAAGAATTAGCTGCTTCTGTGCCTGATAGTGGAGGAGTTTTCTTTGTTCCTGCCCTCACTGGTTTAGCCGCTCCATACTGGGATCAGCATGCAAGAGGCACGATAATTGGTATTACTCGCGGCACAACTACAGCCCACATAGCCCGTGCAGCGCTTGATGGTATAGCCTTCCAAACCTATGATATAGCTCGTGCAATGGCTAAAGACATGGGCGCTCCACTAACAGAACTCAAGGTAGACGGAGGTGCTTCACGCAACAATCTGCTGATGCAGTATCAAGCAAATCTATTGGGTATCAAGGTGGTTAGACCCAAAATCACTGAGACTACGGCTTTAGGTGCGGCCTATCTGGCTGGACTCGCAGTAGGTTTCTGGAAAGATCTCGACGAAATTAAACAGCAATGGCAAGTTGAACGCACGTTCGACCCCGTGTCAGACAACGAAGAAATCGCTGCCGCTAAACAGGGTTGGGCTGATGCTGTCCGTCGAACACTGACGAAATAAGAATGTAACACCTTAATGAATAACTAAATATCAGAAAATCATGGAATCTCAATGATGACCCAATTCATGATGGAATTGGTAGGAACTCTTGTACTTGTGCTCTTCGGAGATGGCGTTTGTGCTTGTGTAACGCTTAATAAGAGCAAGGGACAAAATGCAGGTTGGATTGTAATTACTATCGCTTGGGGCCTTGCAGTGTGTATGGGTGTGCTCGTCGCTGGACCTTATACAGGAGCTCATCTCAATCCAGCGGTGTCTGTAGGTTTGGCAGTTTCCGGCATGTTTCCATGGGCTTCAGTGCCTTATTACATTGCAGCGCAGATGATAGGTGGCGTTCTTGGCGGTCTACTTGTATGGTTATTCTACAAGAACCACTATGATGCTACAGACGATGAAGCTGCAAAACTCGGTACCTTTGCTACTGCTCCAGCCATTCGAAACTATCCCATGAACTTGTTAAGTGAGGTGATTGCAACGATAGTCTTAGTGTTTATCATCATTTGTTTCAGTACAGATGGCAACTCAGGTAACTTAACTGACGTCTTCGGAAGCCTCGGAAATGTTGGTGCAGGCCAACTAAATGTCAAGATAGGTCTGGCAGCTCTCGGTCCAATTCCAGTGACCTTGCTTATCATTGCCTTAGGAATGTCGCTCGGAGGAACCACTGGTTATGCCATGAATCCAGCCCGCGATCTATCCCCACGCATAGCACATGCGCTCGTGATGAAAGGCAATAACGACTGGGGGTACTCTTGGGTTCCCGTCGTAGGTCCTATGATTGGCGGCGCAATTGCAGGCTTCCTCGGCACGCTTTTGCTTACGCTCTAAACTCAAACACAGTTATATCTTAACTCAAAAAACACATATCATGAGAAAGAATCTATATCGACTTGGCGCCCTTTTGGCTGCAATGGCCATGACCTTCAGTGCAAATGCACAGAAACTGCACTACAATGCAGGTATCGAAACAACTCACCTTTGGCGCGGACTTGAGGTTTCCAAGGGACTAACTTTCAACAATGAATTTAGTCTTTCAGATAATAACAACCACTTCAGAGTAGGACTTTGGGGCGGAATGCAAATCAATGGAAACTACAAAGAGTTTGATTACTACTTGAATTATAACAATAGTGGCTTCAATGTTGCAGTCTGGGATATCTACAATTTCTCTGATGGCATCTATTCAACCGACAAGGCTTATCGCATCGGTAACTACAACTGCCACAACACTGGCCATTTTATTGATGCAGCAATCAGCTATGATTTCGGTGCAAAATGCAACTTCCCATTGACTCTTACATGGTCAACCGTCGTTGCAGGTCGCGACCGTGGCAACATCAACAAACAGAATATATATTCAAGTTGGGTTCAAGCGGGCTACACACTCTACAATGATGACAAGTTCAAAGTTGACGCTTCAGTGGCTGGAGCCTTTGCACTTAACAACTATAAAGAGAATGATGGCGCCAACTTTTACGGCAAAACAACCGGCATTAATGACGTTCGACTAAGTTGTACGTATAAGTTGAAGATTGGAAATCACCCACTTCCCATCACCTCTCAAGCCATGTGGAATCCTGAAGCAAATAAAGGTTACTTCCGTGTAGCCGTAAATCTGCTTGATTTATAAATAGAAATAGCGTAGTAAACAACAAAGAGAATGAATCAAATGGGTTCATTCTCTTTTTTGTAAATAAGCAACTGACCCAATATAAAGGCAAATACCAGAACATCAAAAACCTCATTTTGCGACTGCATGATTTAGTAAACATAAGCTGAGACCTATCCTTTTGACAATCAACCACTTGCGACCTACAACGTGATTCCACTCATTTTGCGCCGTCATCTGCGTCATATCACCCTACAATCTCAGTCATTTTAGGCCGTAATCTGCACCATTTTTATTTTCAAATCAAGGTATAGGCCTAAGCAACTGATTATCAACGAAGCTGAGAAAGAAAGCAAACACCGACACCATGGTATAGAAAACAAGAAAAGAAAAAAGGCAACAAGCATTGCTACTTGTTGCCTTATATCTTTGAAACCTATTGAGATTGGCCTTTAAAGGACTTAAAATTGGTTCTCAACGATATCGCTTAGCACGTCTTTAATGTCAAGACCTGCAGCGCGAACCTGCTGAGGAATAAAGCTCGTTACGGTCATTCCTGGTGTCGTATTGATTTCAAGCATGTTGACAACATCGTTTCCTTCGGCATCCTTTGAAATGATATAGTCAATGCGAATGATGCCATTGGCGTGGAGAATATCATAAATACGACTGGTTTCGGCAGCCACTTTATCGGCCGTTTCCTTACTAAGTCGAGCCGGAGTAATCTCTTGTACCTGACCATTATACTTGGCATCATAGTCGAAGAACTCGTTCTTTGTCACGACTTCTGTAGCTGGGAACACCACCGTTTTCTCCCTTGTTTTATAGATTCCCTGTGAGATTTCAACACCATTCAAGAACCCTTCAATCATGACTTCATCGCTTTCCATGAATGCTTTGCGCAATGCAGGCGCGAGCTGGTCGGCATTTTTCACCTTTGAAACACCAAAACTACTTCCGTCGGCAGCGGGTTTCACAAAGCAAGGCATACCGAAACGTGCCTCAATCTTAGCCTCATCATACTCTTCACCACGGCGAAGCAGCATGCTATCTGCCACGCGTACGCCAAAGCCGCGAAGGTAGTTGTTGAGCACATACTTGTCAAAGGTCATGGCTTCTACAAGAACTCCGCTTGTAGAATAAGGCAGATGAATGAGATCAAAATAACCCTGCATCACACCATTCTCACCGGGTTGGCCATGGATTGTAATGTAGGCATAATCAAAAAAGACTGATTTTCCATCGAGTTTAAACGAGAAATCATTCTTATCAATGGCTGCAGTTGCACCGCTGTCAAGGTGTACATGCCAGTCGGTTCCTTTCACATCAACGATAAAAACGTTATATTTCTGCTTGTCGAAAAAGGAATAAAGTCCTTGTGCTGAACGCAAAGAAACGTCGTGTTCAGATGAATCGCCACCGCAAACGATGGCTATGTTTCTCTTTGAACTATCCATAATTATATTGATTTACTTATTATTCTACAAATGTATTCTGTGTTGTTCCGTGAATATATCCGCGCCATTTCTCTATGAGTTGGCGGAAATCATCGGGCCATTCGGAATCGAAGTCCATCTGAACTCCTTTTATGGGGTGGATGAATCCTAAGGTTTTAGCGTGCAAAGCCTGCCGCGGACAGCACTTGAAGCAATTATTTATAAACGCCTTATACGTGCTACTGCGTTGTCCTCTCAGCACTTCTTCACCACCATATGTGGCATCTGCGAAGAGCGGATGACCGATATGTTTCATATGAACGCGTATCTGATGCGTGCGACCTGTTTCAAGTATGCACTCAACGAGCGTTGTATAACCATATCGTTCGATAACACAGTAATGGGTAACTGCATTCTTTCCGATGCCGCTTTCAGGTGAAAATACCTTCATTCTCAGTCGATTCTTGGGGTCACGGGCAACGTTTCCCTCAATGGTTCCTTCGTCTTCAACAAGATTTCCCCATACCAAGGCGTTGTAACTACGATGCGTTGTCTTATTAAAAAACTGTTTTCCAAGTGCCGTTTTGGCTTCAGGTGTCTTCGCAACCACAAGGAGTCCACTCGTGTCTTTATCGATTCTATGAACCAATCCTACTTCAGGGTCGTTGGCATCAAAGCCTTTCAGGTCTTTCAAATGCCACGCAACAGCATTGATAAGCGTACCCGTGAAGTTGCCAGCACCAGGGTGTACCACCATGCCTGCAGGCTTATTGACAACCATCAACACGTCATCTTCATAGACAATATCAAGCGGAATGTCTTCTGCTATGATACTCGTGTCGTGCTTAGGTCGGTCAAGCATGAGTGTGATAACATCGCCCGGACGAACTTTATAGTTGCTTTTCACGGGCTGATTATTAACGCGTATACAGCCCGAATCAGCCGCTTGTTGAATACGATTGCGGCTTTGATAAGGATTCTTTTCGGCTAAGAACTTATCAATACGCACGGGAGTTTGTCCCTTATCGACCTCAATCTTCCAATGTTCAAAGAGCTGTTGCTCTTCGTTCTCAAGGTCTTCAATATCGTAAATCAAGTCTTCTGCCATATTTTTTCAAGCTGTCTATGGTGTTTATTCACTCTGGCTATGCCCTTTTGTGGGTTCATTGCTTTCGGTTTCAGGCACAACTTCGAACTCATCTACATCGCCATTATCCTCTGTTTTGCTGTTAACCTCAGGATCAACATAGTCGACAGAGTCGTCGGCACTACGCATTCCGTTGCCCACTTGGATAATCAATGTGTCATCAATGGAGACTTTGTCGCCCGTAACAACATGCCTCCCATTAACAAGAATGCCATAAACCCAATCCTTTTCTCCAGGGATATACTGCGGCGTTCCAAGCTTAAAGCCCATTGCAGTGAGCTTAGCCATGGCCTCACGTAACGAGCAATTATCAATTACATCGGGTAGAGTTATCTTGGGAGAATGCGTAGAATTGATTGTCAAATAAATGATATGACCAGACTTAACACACTCTCCTGGCGCTGGAGATTGCTCCAAAACACAATCTGCCGGAAGCCCTTTGACGTAACCAGTATCAACAACTTGCACCTCAAGTCCAAGCGTTTCAAGAATATGTTGGGCATCAACAAGCTGCTTATGCTTTAGATTTGGAATCGCAATTGATTCCCCATGATGCGTATAAAGGTCAAGTCCGAACTTCACACTAAGGCAAAGTAAGGCCACAACGGCACCCATAGCAATAAGGTTTTTCCATAGATACCAGTCCTTAAACTTACTGACGAATTCCGACGACTTCATCTTTATTACATTATAAACTTATACTGCAAAGGTAAGATAATCCCACTGAAAAACAAAATAAAAAACACAAAAAGCAGCAAGGAAAGCTTCTCCTTGCTGCTTTTTATCGTCCTCTTTATATCCTAATATGGATTATTTTCCGTGGTTTTCATCAGATACTGTCAACTTCTTTCGACCGTGAGCGCGACGCGAAGCGAGTACACGACGACCTTTCTTTGTTGCCATTCTTTCACGGAAACCGTGCTTGTTTACACGACGACGGTTGTGAGGCTGAAATGTTCTTTTCATCTTTTTACGTATTTATTTTTGTTATTGATTCGCTGATAATGTAGCAGATGAGACCCTAAGTTGAATCATATAATCTCTCCACTTTGGGCTGCAAAATTACTCATAATTTTCGAAATACCAAAGAATTAAATGAATTTTCAGCAATGATTTGATGTTTTTTTATAAAAATATAGTAACTTTGCATGCGTAGAATTCAGGCATTCTGGATTCGTTTTTCAAAGAGATAACAATAAACATTCAATTCAATAACAATGATTAATTCACAGGAAATCAAAATTGGTACATGCATCCGAATGGACGGAGGCATTTGGAAGTGCATCGACTTTCAGCATCGTAAGCCCGGAAAAGGCAACACTGTAATGAACACAAAGCTGAAAAACGTTGCCGATGGACGCGTACTTGAGCGCACATTCCAAGTCGGTTTTAAGCTTGATGACGTTCGAGTTGAGCACCGTCCTTACCAGTATTTGTATGAAGATCCGACTGGATACATCTTCATGAATCAAGAGACTTTCGAGCAGATTCCAATCAATAAAGACCAAATTACGGGTGTAGAGTTCATGAAAGAAAGCGACATTGTTGACGTTGTTACAGACACAACAGACGGTACTATCCTTTCTGCTGAGATGCCAGTAAAGACTACTTTGAAGGTTACTCATAGCGAACCAGGCATCAAAGGCAATACAGCTACAAACGCAACTAAGCCTGCTACTTTGGAAACGGGAGTTGAAATCCGCGTTCCTCTCTTTATAAATGAAGGAGAAACTATCCAGGTTGACACCCGCGATGGTAGCTATTTAGGTCGTATTTCAGAATAAAAGATATTATGACTACACAAGTCTATCTGCGTGAAATCCGCGGGTAGGCTTTTTTATTTCTATTAAATTATTACTACTATGAAATACTCTATCATCGTTCCTGTATTCAATCGACCCGACGAAGTGGCTGAACTCTTGGAGAGTCTCACCATGCAAACGTTTCATGATTTCGAAGTAATCATTGTCGAAGATGGTTCAAAAGTCACATGCGAAGCTGTGTGCAGACAATACAAAGAGCGTCTTGATATTAAGTATTTCATGAAAGATAACAGCGGACCGGGGCAGAGTCGGAACTATGGAGCAGCTCATTCTACGGGCGAATATCTATTGATTCTCGATAGTGATGTGGTGCTTCCTACGCGCTATCTCGCTGCAATTGAAGACGAGTTAAGACGCGAACCTGCGGATGCTTTCGGTGGTCCTGACTGCGCACACGAGTCTTTTACCGACAAGCAAAAAGCCATTTCGTATGCCATGACAAGCTTTTTCACGACAGGAGGTATACGTGGTGGCAAGAAGAAGTTAGACAAGTTTTATCCTCGTTCGTTTAATATGGGCATCCGACGCGATGTATATGAGGCACTCGGGGGCTTCAGTAAGATGCGCTTCGGAGAGGATATCGACTTCAGTATTCGTATCTTTAAGGCAGGCTATTCATGCAGATTATTTCCTAAAGCATGGGTATGGCACAAACGAAGAACTGACTTTCGTAAGTTCTGGAGACAGGTATATAACAGCGGAATCGCACGTATCAACCTCTATAAGAAGTATCCTGACAGCTTAAAACTCGTCCACTTGCTTCCTATGGTGTTTACTTTGGGCTGTGCATTCCTTGCCTTTCTATTCCTCTTAGGTATCATCTTATTCTTTGTTTTGCCGGCAGGTATGCCACAAGCAACAGGTCTTGGGCTTTCGATTCTTGCTCTCCAACCGCTCATTCTCTATAGTTTCTTAATCTTTGCTGACGCTACTTCCAAGAACAATAGTGCGAAAATAGGGATATTAAGCATAGCCGCTGCCTTCATACAACTTACTGGTTACGGCTGCGGTTTCCTTGAAGCATGGTGGAAACGCTGTGTTTTAGGCAAAGATATCTTTAGTGCTTACGAGAAGAACTTCTATAAATAAGCACCTCAGCCAGCCTTTCTTAGGAGGGAACCAACTACAAAAGGTTCTACCTATCACGCTATATCACCTTTTAAAAAGGTGAGAAAACCTAAATAAAATAACCATGGAAACAGAATTAAACAACACCTATAAGAGCATTGTTAATTGGGCAAAAGAAGACCGACCACGTGAGAAGCTTGAGCGACTTGGCCCATCTGCTTTGAGCAATGCCGAGCTTTTAGGAATCCTTATCGGTAGCGGCACACAAAAAGAGAGTGCTGTTGACCTGATGAAACGCATCCTGATAGATTGCAATAACAATCTAAATACTCTCGGAAAACTAAGCATTCGTGAGTTAGAACAATATAAAGGAGTAGGACCAGCAAAGGCTATTTCTATCCTCGCGGCATGCGAATTAGGGAAGCGAAGGGCCATGGAAAAGGCACAAGAACGTACATCTATCGACTCCTCTAAAGCCATTTATGAATATCTTCACCCACGAATGCAAGACTTAGATGTTGAAGAAGCCTGGATAATGTTACTCAATCAGCATTATAAACTCATTAAGGCCATGGCCATTAGTCATGGAGGAATCACCGAAACGGCAGTCGATGTGCGCGTTATTCTCAAAGAAGCCTTACTCTGTAATGCCACTGTTCTCGTCTTAGCTCATAACCATCCGAGCAATCATATCCAGCCAAGTAAGCCCGATGATCAATTAACTCAGCGCGTAAAGAAAGCCTGCGAAGCCGTCAGAATCCATTTTCTTGATCATGTTATCGTTACAGATGGCGATTTCTACTCATATCATGACAACGATCGTTTGTGAGTATTCTTCGTGCAATTCCATTCTAATTATCCACTATTTAAGTGTAATTGATAAACAAAAACACCAAGAAATGCAAATATAAAACCAAGTAATGGTATTGTCTTTTTCATCATATTAAATCTCTTCTACAAGGATAGTAGGCCGCCATCTATGCCACCCTACCTTGTTATATTATAGCAGATTCACATGCTTTCATTTTGCATCAGCTGAACACAAGATGCAAACCACCTTATCAGAACTTTGATTCTCCCTCCACATATTCACCCAAAAACAGATGTTCTCCATCGAAAACAGCATACGTAAACTGCCAAATCCAATCACCAAGAATCAGCATCCGTGTCGTTTTATCAATGGGAAGGTCGAGCTCTATGTGCCGATGTCCAAAGAGAAAGAAGTCGATATTGGGATGAGAATGTTTGTATTCACGAGCAAATCTCACAAGATATTCCTTGTCTTCTCCCATGAAAGGAGCTTCTTTTCCGTCTGCTCTCTTCAAGCGACTATGCTTGGCCCAGTTCAAACCTAAAGCCATTCCCCAACGTGGATGAACAAAGTTTAGAAGACGTTGGCACGTGCGATTATGAAACACTTTGCGCAGAAACTTAAACTTGTTATCAGGATCTCCCAACCCATCTCCATGGGCTAAATAGAACACTTTGCCGTAAATCTCAGTCGTAACTGGGGCTTTATGTACCATAACGCCACACTCTTCTTCAAGATAACCATAGGTCCACAGGTCGTGATTTCCAGTAAAGAAGTGCACCTCTACCCCACTATCAGTGAGTTCACTGAGCTTTCCGAGGAAACGAGTGAAGCCTTTTGGCACAACATAACGATACTCATCCCAAAAGTCAAACATATCTCCGAGCAGGTAAATTGCCGAAGCTTTGTCCTTGATACTATCAAGAAAACGCACCAACCGACGCTCTTGTGTGCGGCCATGTGCTATCGCCAATGAGCCCAAATGGGCGTCACTCAAGAAATAAATGTTCTTTCCCATTTAGTCAAATCCTAATTCTACGCGCGCCTCTTCAGTCATCATGCTCTGATCCCAGGCTGGTTCGAACACTAAATTCACGTTTGCTGAGGTCACGCCTTCAACGCTATCAACCTTTGTTCTGACATCTTCCAAGATGAAATCTGCCGCCGGACAGTTCGGTGCTGTGAATGTCATGTCGAGGTCAACACTGCCGTCTTCCTTTACATCTATCTTGTAAATCATGCCCAAATCCCATATATTCACAGGTATTTCTGGGTCATAAACGGTCTTCAATACATCGACTATGCGCTCTTCTATCTGTGTTTTTTCTTGTTGTGTCATATCATTTTGTTTATATTGCAAAGATAGTAAATAAAATGAAACAAAAGGAGTTAGCGCATAAAAAAATACAGAAAACGAATAAACCACCATGAAACTGGCCGCTCTGACGAATAAGATAACAAGACAAAACGGCGTTATTCGCCAACTCTTGGCCTCCTACTCACACCATAATAAAACAAAAAAGGGAAAGCCTTTTCGCTTTCCTCTCCTCAAAAAGTGTCGGGATTAGGCGACTCGAACGCCCGACCCCTACGTCCCGAACGTAGTGCGCTACCAACTGCGCTAAATCCCGTAACCTTGCAATTTGCACGTGCAAAGTTACACAAAAATCTGCAACTATGATATTTTTTGATTGAAAAATTTGTGTGTTTACAGAAAAAAAACTACCTTTGCAGACGCAAATCAAGAAGTAAAGGTGCCATAGCTCAGTTGGTAGAGCAAAGGACTGAAAATCCTTGTGTCCCCGGTTCGATTCCTGGTGGTACCACTTCCTCCTTTCATTAAGCCGTTTGTACTCAGCTGAGACAAGCGGCTTTCTCTTTTCCTTTGCCTCAACAAATAAGACGCTTTCGATGTAAACATATCGTGCTTCACCGAAAAACTTACGACCAACAGCACAAATTCGCTTTACATCCGCCCTCCACTTGGAAGCAAAAGCAAAGAACATCACCCAGCAACCATGTAAAGATTATTATCCGAAATTTAACACTTCATTCCATGCCCATTTAGAAAAGGTAAAGGAGAAAAACGGCCTTTATGGTGTTCAATCCACCCAACTTACAGGTAAATTGAGTATAGGTGTATCGCAACTTCTATCAAATCAGCTCACCATTTGCATCAAATGGCCGAGTCAAACACATCAAATTGCACGATGAAATGGGGCAAAATGTAAGCTGATTTGCGCCTTTTCGCAATATATCCAGGGCTTAACCTCACCACTTTCCGGCTGATTTTTCATAACCTTTTCATTCTCAACAGGTTAGGAAACGGCGAAAAACACGGCGTATTTCAACCGAAAACTTATCTCGTTTCAAATCCACGAGTTTTGCGAAAGAGATTGTAAAAAGAAATCAAATGCCTCCCTCCTTTCAACAGAAAAGAGGGAGGCATAAAATAGATTCATATATCCTACAGGTCAAAGGCTGTGCAACTATCTTAGGTTACAAGCCTTCATCAAACATGATGACCAACACACTATAAAGTCATTTAGAGCAATTCGGGCAATTCAAAGAGTTTAATTCCATTGCTACCCTTTATCAATATGTAGTAGTTTTCAGGGCAATGTGCAGCGATTTCGGCTTTCACCTCATCGACATTCTTAAACTTTCGGAAGGCCGTTTGTGTCTTTCCAAACTCCTCTCCGACAAGCCACACCTCCTTAAATCCATCTTCTGCGAGCTTGTCTACAAGCTTTTGATGTTCCAAAGCCGATACTTCTCCAAGCTCACGCATATCTCCCAAGATAGCCATTTTATGCTCCACATTCATCAATTTGAAGTTTTCGACTGCGGCAGCCATGCTTGATGGGTTTGCATTATAGGCGTCGACAATGAGTTTATTCTTTGCCGTTACCTCCAATTGACTGCGGTTATTGGCTGGAATATAGTGCGAAAGAGCGTGATTTATCTGTTCAGGCGTAACACCAAAATGCAGTCCTATCGTAATGGCCGCAAGCATATTGTCGATGTTATAGGCACCAATCAGGTGGGTTTGAACGTCATAAGTACGCGCCTTTGATTCCGTTGTGGCCATATTTCTCCATGTAAACCTCAGGAAAGGAGCACAATCTAAGACCTCACCTTGCACGTTTGCATCGTCACTTTGACCATAGGTCATGATGCGATTCATTTCACGCTGGCGTGCCATCTCTACGAGATCAGCATTACTTTCGTTGAGAAACAGCAGTCCATCATGGGCTTTCAAGTAGTCATAGAGTTCGCCTTTGGTTCGCTTTACGCCTTCAAAGCTACCGAAACCCAACAGGTGTGCCCGGCCAACATTCGTAATCATACCGCATGTTGGCTCTACATACGTGACGAGTTTCTCTATATCTCCCGGATGACTTGCACCCATTTCGACCACTGCTATCTCATGCGTTGCATCAAGACGCAACAATGTTTTAGGAACGCCTACATCGTTATTGAAGTTTCCTTCGGTGTGCATCACGCGATAACGCTCGGCCAAAACAGCAGAAACAAGCTCTTTGGTAGTTGTCTTTCCGTTAGTACCTGTAATGCCAATCACTGGGATTTGAAAGCTGCGACGATGCTCACGGGCAATCTCTTTGAATGTTTTAAGGCAATCATCTACAAGAATCAGTCGGTCATTATCGGCCTCAGCATAAGCTGGTTCGTCTATAATGGCATAGGCACAACCCTTTTCCAATGCTGCTTTTGCAAACTTATTACCATCGAAAGAAGCACCTTTCAACGCTAAAAAAATACTGTCTTTGGGGCAGTTTCGACTATCCGTAGTGATACAAGGATGCTGCAGATAGAGGTCATAGAGTTCTTTTATATTCATAGAATCAATGATGTTATACTGCAAAGTTACGCTTTTTTTGAATATGAACCATCGGAGTCGTCAAATAATTGACAATATATTTAAGTATCATGCCATCGCTATGAGACAGCCTTTCAATGGTAATGGCATAACAAAAGCAATAAAAAAGCATCGTGCATGCAGCCTTTTCATCGAATGCTTTTCTATATAATGTTAATGAATTGTGGTTAGACCATGATTTAATTTGGATTATAACATGAAATATAATAACTTTGCACAATATGAAACCAATAAGCTATACCCTCAACATTAGAGGCAAATTGATAGATCTCGCCACGCCAAAAGTGATGGGAATCCTCAACTGCACACCCGATAGTTTCTATGTGGGCAGTCGCAAACAAACCGAACATGACATTGCCGAACGTGCCAATCAGATTATTCAAGAAGGTGGAACAATGATTGATGTTGGTGCATTTTCTACGCGTCCGGGAGCCAAAGAGGTGAGTGAAGAGGAAGAGATGGCACGACTGAAAGCAGCATTGCAGGTTGTAAGACGTGAGCAACCAGACGCTGTTGTGTCTGTAGATACCTATCGACCCAACGTAGCTCGTCACTGCATTGAAGACTGGGGAGCTGATATTATCAATGATGTGAGTGAGGGAGGGCTTACGGGTATCGTCAACACGCCTATCCATGAAGCCGAAAATATGTTTGACATCATCGGACAGTTAAAGGTTCCCTACATCCTGATGTCTGTCAAATCAAACCTTCATGACATGATGATTTCGTTTGCAGATGAGGTGCAACAACTGCGCAATCGCGGTGTAAAAGACATCATACTTGACCCTGGTTTCGGCTTCGGAAAGACGCTTCAACAGAACTATGAGATATATAATGACATGGAAAGATTAGGCACTTTACAACTTCCTTTGCTTGTAGGTATCTCGCGAAAGACAATGATTTATAAACTCGTTGGAGGTGATCCGACAACTGCATTGAATGGAACAACCGTACTCAACACGGCAGCTTTGCTCAAAGGTGCAGGCATTCTGCGCGTTCATGACGTGCAAGAAGCCGTAGAATCAGTAAAGATTGTGTCGGCAATTCAGTCGCCATCAGAGATTCAACTGCCATAGTTGATGCACAGAAAAATAAGCAACGGAGAGAAAAAATCAGTCATTCAGTCTCAAATGTAAAATCAAATTATACAGTAAACACTATACATTAAATATATAAACAATGCCTTTTAGCTTCGGAATAAAAGATGTAATCGATATCTTTTTGGTTGCATTGATTCTCTATTATCTATATCGTTTGATGAAAGAAAGCCGTTCATTGAACATCTTTATCGGTGTAATGGTGTTCGTGTTGGTATGGCTTTTCGTGAGTCAAGTACTCGAAATGCGCCTCCTTGGGTCTATACTTGATAAGTTAGTTGGCGTGGGTGCCATCGCCTTGATAGTGCTTTTCCAAGAAGAAATCCGTCGTTTCCTCTACTCACTCGGTGCACATCAGCGCATTAAACAACTCAGCCGGTTCTTTGGACAGCGTCGGGATGGGAAGAGTCGCGAGGCAACTCGTCAGATGATTATGCCGATTGTAATGGCTTGTATGAATATGGCTAAGGGCAAAGTTGGGGCATTAATTGTCATCGAACGAAGCGCTCCACTTGATGATATCGTTGAAACGGGCGATACTATCGACGCCAATATAAACCAAAGACTCATTGAAAACATCTTCTTTAAGAACTCTCCTTTGCACGACGGGGCTATGATAATATCTCGCAAACGCATTAAAGCTGCAGGCTGTATCCTACCAGTTAGTCACAACTTTGATATCCCAAAAGAGCTTGGTTTGCGTCATCGTGCGGCAATGGGAATAAGCCAAGACAGCGACGCTATAGCCATTGTAGTAAGTGAAGAGACTGGACGCATCAGCGTAGCCATAAAGGGTCAGTTCAAACTTAGACTTTCGGCAGAAGAACTTGAAAGTATATTGACGAACGAACTTGAGTGATTTTTTAGGCTTTTTTAGCCTATACAGCCACACTATTTCATTTATTTTTGCTATTTTTGCAAAGTAGAAGTGACAATTATCACTATCGAAATAACTCTAAATATTTATCGAAAATATAGCAAACTATGGATTTATTACAGCAAATTGTGGCGCGCGCTAAGGCAGAAAAGCAGCGCATTGTGCTCCCCGAAGCAGAGGAAGAGCGCACTCTGAAGGCTGCCGATAGAGTGTTAGCTGACGGAATCGCTGAGCTGATTTTAATTGGAAACCCTGCCCATATCAAGGAGTTGGCAACACAATGGGAATTGAAAAACATCGACAAAGCAACCATTCTTGACCCCCAGAACAATCCAAAGAGCGAGGAATATGCCGAAAAACTGGCCGAACTTCGCAAGAAAAAAGGTATGACATTAGACCAAGCTCGCGAGCTGGTTACTAAGAATAATCTCTACTTAGGCTGTATGATCATCAAGACAGAAGGTGCAGATGGCCAGATCAGTGGAGCCTTAAGTACGACCGGAGACACGCTACGTCCGGCGTTACAGATTATTAAATGTGCGCCAGGTATTAGCTGTGTGAGCGGTGGCTTGCTATTAATCACGAAACAAAAGCAATATGGTGAGGATGGTGTTGTAGTCATTGGAGACGTTGCTGTGACGCCCGTTCCCGATGCAAGTCAGTTAGCTCAGATTGCAGTTTGTACCGCAGAGACAGCTAAAAGCGTTGCCGGCTTCACACAACCACGCGTGGCAATGTTGAGCTTTTCGACTAAAGGCAGCGCCTCACATGAGGTAGTTGACAAGGTGGTTGAAGCTA
Source organism: Segatella salivae F0493 (assembly GCF_000477535.1). NCBI lineage: Bacteria > Pseudomonadati > Bacteroidota > Bacteroidia > Bacteroidales > Prevotellaceae > Segatella > Segatella salivae. The sequence goes on along the minus strand of NZ_AWGW01000032.1, from coordinate 136,335 downwards.
CAAAGCTCGCTCATGAGCTTGATCCTAACTTATTGATTGATGGAGAACTTCAGGCCGATGCAGCGCTTGTACCTGATGTTGCCGCAAAGAAAGCACCAGAAAGTGACATCGCTGGTCATGCCAACGTACTCATTGTTCCTAATCTTGAGGTAGGAAACATCGGCTATAAGCTTGTTCAACGCCTCGGAGATGCAATCGCAATAGGTCCTATTCTCCAGGGAATTGCACGCCCAGTTAACGACCTTAGTCGTGGATGTTCAATCGAAGACATCTATTATATGGTTGCTATCACGGCATGTCAAGCCCAAGAAGCAAAGGCAAACGAAAAGTAAAGTGACGGAGAACTGAAAAGTTTCGCACGGAGAATCCTTATTGATAAACGAGCAATGACCCCTGAATCGTTGTATCGTTTATCAATGAAAATTCAAAAATGTTAAATCTATTACATGATTATCTGAAACAAACCATTGAATCAATGCGTGCTGTTTTGGTTATTAAAACATTCAACATTCATCGCAAACCTACAGTCTACATTCAACCAACTATCCTTATTTTACCCCACATTCAAAATTAATTATTCAACATATTCATTATGAAGATCTTAGTATTAAACTCCGGAAGCAGTTCGATTAAGTACAAACTCTACGACATGGACAATGAGTCTGTGTTGGCACAAGGCGGAGTTGAGCGCATCGGTTTAGACAAAGCGTTCATCAAAGTGAAGTTACCTAATGGTGAGAAGAAGCAGATTATGGCCGACCTTCCCACACATAAGGAAGGCGTAAGCTTAGTATTTAACTGCCTGCTTGACCCCGAATTCGGAGCAATTAAGAGCCTCGATGACATCGAAGCCGTAGGACATCGCATCGTGCAGGGCGGCGACAAGTTTAATAAAAGCGTTATCCTTACAAAGCAAGTAGAGGAAGGTATCGAAGAGCTTTGCGACCTTGCACCCGTTCATAACGCTGGACACTTGAAAGGAATCCGTGCAGTTAACGAGCTCATGCCTAACACTCCACAGGTTTGTGTCTTTGATAATGCGTTCCATAGCACTATGCCTGACTACGCATATCTATACGCTATACCTTATGATCTCTATGAAAACTACCATGTGCGTCGCTATGGATTCCATGGTACAAGCCATCGATATGTCTCGCATCGCGTATGTGAAATGCTCGGACTTGACTTCAATAAGGCGAAGATTATCACTTGCCACATCGGCAATGGAGCCAGTGTTGCTGCCATCACTAACGGCAAAGTAGTCGATACTTCAATGGGACTTACCCCCCTCGAAGGCCTGATGATGGGAACTCGTTGCGGTGATATTGACCCATCAGCGGTTACCTATCTCATGGACAAATTGGGCAAAAAGCCACAAGAAATGTGTGACTATCTCAATAAAAAGAGTGGTGTTATCGGCATAACGGGTATCTCAAGTGACATGCGCGACATTGAAAACGCAGCGAAAGAAGGCAATGAACGTGCGAAGTTAGCACTGAAAATGTATGACTATCGCATTAAGAAATACATCGGCGCTTATGCCGCAGCATTAGGCGGAGTCGATGTAGTGGTGTTCACAGCTGGCGTTGGTGAGAACCAAACGAGCACCAGAGCACAAGCTTGTAAAGGCTTAGAGTTCATGGGAATCAAGATTGATGAGGCCAAGAATGCTACCATTCATGGAGAAGAAGCCATTATCTCTACACCTGATAGTAAGGTGAAAGTGGTTGTCGTTCCTACGGATGAAGAAATCGTTATCGCACGAGACACAAAAGAACTGATTAAGAAATAAAGGCTCGTTTGACGTGTCAGATGACACGATATGATAGAGGAACAATATCAAAAGCAAAGACATTCTCCCAAAATGTCAGTCATTTCATGCTCTCGTATAGCACGAAACACGAGCGTTTCTGCCCTATACAACATGACAATCTTTTGATATTGTCCCCTTTTTTTATTCCAAAAAACCCGATTTGTTGACCTAAAATATTTTGTAAAAGCCAATTAACACATGAATAAAAAGATAGTAACCTTCGGAGAAATCCTATTCCGTTTGTCGAAAGAAAACCATAATCGGCTGACACAAGGCCACGTCTTCAATGGCGATTACGGTGGTTCCGAGGCCAATGTTGCCGTATCTTTGGCCGTCATGAACGACGAAGTGGAATATGTTACGCGTGTTCCTGACAACGCAATAGGCCATGCTGCCCTCATGCATCTACGCGAGTTTGGCCTTGATGTCAGCCACGTTGTTTACGGAGGTGACCGACTTGGCAGTTATTTCTTTGAGCCTGCAGCCGCTATGCGCAATTCAATGGTTGTCTATGATCGGGCAAACAGCTCGTTCTTTACACTCAAACATGGAGATATCGACTGGCATCCCATCTTCCAAAATGCCATGCTTTTCCACTGCTCGGGCATCACTTGTGCCATGAGTAAAGACGCACTTGATACCACGTTTGATGCCTTAGAAACGGCTAAAAGCATGGGCGTTGAGATTACATGTGACATCAACTATCGCGCCAATCTATGGCATTATGAGGGGGCAAATGCGGCAAAAACCATCCATAAACTCATGGAATACAGCAGCTTTATCTTTGGTGATCAGAACGAATGGGAAGTCGGAAGTGGACTCAAACACATTCCTTTTGAAGCACAAGATGCTGACTATGAGATTGACGAAGCTGCCTATCTCGACTACTTTCACCAACTAAAGCGCCAGTTTCCAAACTGCAAACGCATGCTGATTGCACTGAGAAACCAACTTGCTTCGACGCATCACATCCTCACAGGTGTGCTCTTTTCGGAAGGAAAACTCTACAAAACACGCCTCTATGACATTCAACCTGTCGTCGACCCCATGGGATGTGGTGATGCGTTTGTGGCTGCTTTCATCCACGCCCGACTGAAATGGCCTAATGACGACCAGCATTGTCTCGACTTTGCCCTATCGGCTTCGGCATTAAAGAACACGATAATCGGTGACCAAAACCTTGTGAGTGAGGCTGAAATCATAGCGAATATGCAAAGTAAAGGTGGGAGAATAGAACGCTGATTGAGTGAGAGTGAGAGGGGATTAGAGGGAAATAAAGCCTCTCCCCCAGCCCCTCTCCGAAGAGAGAGGGGAGTAGTTAGTCGTGGAAATGGAAGGAGTTGTTTGAAGGTTAATTAGAGGTGGCGCCATTGCTGATAATAAAAAGCAAAATGAATTGAGGCAAATGACCGTGTAATTAGCCTTGTTTTATGCGATAATTTGCGTCATTTCATCGCATAAAATGACGCAGATTGTATCATGATTTTAATTCTTCAACGCCATAGGTGTTGTGCTTTTTCGGTGCAATCTACCATAAATATAGGCACGAAGAAATGTGAATCATGATATAAAAAGAACGTTTCAACGCCGTAGATGTTGCGCTTTTGATAGCCTAAGGTTGTCAAACGATAGCGCAGGCTACCCTGGGTTAACGTATGTTGTGTGGGAAACAACGCCGTAGGTGTTGTGCTTTTTCGGCGCAACCTGCCATTTATTAATTTGTGTGTAAATATCAATCATTTTGTGGAATAAACGTTTCAACGCCGTAGGTGTTACGCTTTCTAAGCGTAATCCGCCATGAATCCCCCCGTTATAACCATGCCTTCACAGAAAAAGCTCAACACCTACGGCGTTGAATCCCCTTGCGAATGTTTACCCGGGGTAGGCTCGTTCCTCACCAACCCCGGGCTATCAAAAGAACAACTCGTACCGAGTTGCATCGTTATAACATTCACATTGGGCGATATGTTCATCGAAATACAGGTATAACGCTTACGGCGTTACATGGTTGTAACATTTACAAAGGCGGATGCATTCATTGAAATGCAGGCATAAAACCCATGATGCTGCGTAGTCATAACATTCGCAATGGCGAATACATCCATCGAAATATTAGCGTAACACCTATAGCGTTGTATGGTTGTAATATCCCCATTGACGGATACATCTATTGAAATATTGGCACAAAACCTACGGCGGTGCTCCATTACAATATCCCATTGGCGGATATATCCAATGGAATACCGCCGTAAAACCTACGGCGTTGCGTGCTTGCTACATCCGTAATATCCTACATATCCATTACCGTTTCGACCATAGCACTAATATCTTTGGGGTTCATTTCACCCGTTATCTGTGCGAATTTACAGCCTTTCTCGCCCGTCATCAATACACCTATCTCCGTGATGAGCTTCTCGTCACCCTTTGCAAGCACAAGGATGTCGTTGTCGGCATCCTTGAGTTTAGCAAACTCTTGATAGCCTTTTGTGAGCAAGTTATTAACATCTTTGCGGAAAGAATTACGCTTATGACGACCACAATTGTCGAGCATCAGAATGCGAACCCCTTTTACTTGTTGTGCGAGTTCAATGGCGTCGGCACTCTTTAACTTTGTCAATGCTGCTTTAAGTAGGAATTGTGGCACGCGGAGATACTGCACATGCTTATCTTTACTATATTGACTGATGAGTTCGTCTGTATTGTTTTGAGCGAACATTGCACTGCAAGTGAAGGCTACCAAGGCCAACATTAACCATCTTTTCATTTCTTTTTAATTTAAAATACGACATAAGCACGCAGGCGATCAATGGCTTCTGGCGTGAAACTTTTCAGCAGTTTGAGGTCATTAATGCTTCGTAATGGTCCTCGAAGTCGCCGATAATCCATGATGTCGCGAGCCCGATAAAAGCCTATGTAAGGATGATGTTGCAAGTCGGCAAACGTCATTCGGTTTACATTTAGCTTTGTAATATGAACGCAATCTGCCTTGAAATATTTTATAGCTTCGGTCGGAAAACCATTTATTTCCAGTAATTGATTGACGTCATTGAAGCCTCCAAGCCGGCCACGATAATACACAATGCGCTGCGCATAATAGTGTCCGATGCCGGGAACACGCTGCAATTGGGTTGTGTCGGCCGTGTTAAGGTCTATGGTTTCGCCCAATTTCAACTTCTGAATTGTGTGAGGATAAAGGCTGTCGGCTGTTGTTTTGCGTCGTTGAGCCTCAGGTAACAGAGCGGCAGGTTGGTAATCTTGTCCTATGCGTATATAGGGTTTAAGTTGCCGATAGCGTTGTTGTGTCAGTCCATAAAGGCGTGCAAAGTCTGAAGGTTGACGATAAACTCCTCCTCGAGCGCGGTATTTGTAGATAGCTCTTACCTGCCATGGCTGTAAGCCAAGACGCAAAAGAGCCGTACTATCGGCCGTGTTTGGGTCGAAAGGAAATAGTTCATGCGGGTGTGTTTCTACATTATAATAAGATGAAGACTGAGTTTGTGAAAAATGTTTCTGAGGGAATTGCTGAGTTTGTGTATAGCCTTCGCTCAATGTTTCATCGTCTTTGTCGAACAGAAAACAAACTAAAAGGGCCGCAACAGCTATGCCAAGCAACACTAAAATCGTATTGCGGTCAGACTTATTATAATACAAAAAGTCGTGAATGTTCATGGAATCAGTAAACGTTAAAGGTATATTCAGGTGATGAAGACGTGGCAACCAAGGCTCAAACCAGCCGCTATGGCGTTGGTCTTAGCCAGGTTTCGTAGTGTTATCAGCAGGGAATGAGGGCATATAAACAGGGATGCTATCGATTAGATAAAATGAAACTGATGTAACATAATTGCCAGAATGCAAAGTGGACAAACAAAGCGCATGGTGAAGAGAAACAGCTTATAGAAGCTGAAACGCAGTGTTCCCCAGTTTGAAAGTTCGTCTTTCACAATCTGTTTAGGTATAACCCAGCCCACAAAAAGACACATTAACAAGCCGCAAATGGGTAGCATCAGCTGGCCAGTAACAAAGTCGAAGAGATCGAAGAGGTCCATTCCAAAGAGCGACATGCTTGATTTCTGCCCGATAGATATTGAACATATTGCACCAATCAGACAGCAAGCAACCGTCACTATCCATGCACCGGCCTTGCGAGTGATGTGGAGTTCTTCATAGAAGAAGGCCGTGTTGACCTCATGAAGGGATATTAATGAGGTCAAAGCTGCCAGAGATAACAATGCATAGAACAGCAAAGCAATAACCCATCCGATGACAGGAACACTTGAAAATGCCTGATTAAACACATTGGGAAGGGTGATAAAGATGAGCGAAGGACCACTATCGGGGCTTATTCCGACTGAAAAGGCAGCAGGAAATATCATTAATCCTGCCAAGATGGCTACGAGAAGATCGATTAATCCAATCTGAATCGCCGAAGTCTTGATATTGGTTTGTCGGCTGAAATAACTTGCATAGGTGCACAAACAGCCCATGCCGATGCTCAAAGAATAAAAACATTGGCCCAAGGCACCAAGGAAAACGTCACGTGTTACCTTTGAAAAGTCGGGCTTAAACAAGAAGTCTATGCCCTTAGTTGCACCTGGAAGCAGACACGCTGCAACGACAATGACGAGCAAAAGGATAAAAAGTGTGGGCATCATCAGCTTAGAAGCCTTCTCTATTCCATTGCGAACACCATGTACAATGATAAAATGTGTGATGCCAAAGATAACGATAGTCCAAAAGACGGGACGTATAGGATCGTTTGAAAATGCCGTGAAATATGAGGTGATATAAGCTGGTTCGCCTTTTAATTCGCCCATGATAGAGGCATAAATATAGTTGAGACACCAGCCCGATACAACGGCATAGTAACCCGTTATGAGGAAACCTGTGAGCACTTCTAAATAGCCAATCCACCTCCAATTGCTTCCTTTTGCGAGACGAGTATAGGCTCTTGCTGTGTTAGAAGCACCGTGTCTACCTATCAAGAACTCACCAATCATGCAAGGAATACCTAAGATAAAGACGCAAGCTACATATATAAGTATGAAGGCAGCACCGCCATTTTCACCCGTCATATAGGGGAAACGCCAAATATTTCCAAGGCCAACGGCTGAACCAGCTGTGGCAAGTATAACACCAATCTTACTTCCGAAGTTTACTCTTTCTTCTGCCATTACATCTCATTTTGATGATATTTTGAAAGCAAAACTATAAAAAATATTTCAAAATCAGTATTATTTTAAAAGGTAATTTATAATTATCGTGTTGATATACTGCGTTTAGCCCGCTTATTGTTATAATTTCTTTATATTGCGAAGTGTAGGATGTTAAGGATTGAGTGCAAGTGAATCATGATATTTCTTAGGCAGTTTCTGAACAATATTTGTATACGATTGGCGGATGAGCTGCTTGATAACGTGGTCGTCAAGCTGCTCAATATAAAGGTCGCTCCAATGTTCTTTATTCATATGATAAGCCGGACGGATGGCATCATAGCGTTCTCTCAGTTCACGAGCCACATCGGGCTGCATGTTAACGGCTATGTTCGGCTCGTCCGTTTCGAGCCGGATGAGCACGAACCATTTGCCATGTATGCGGATGGAAAGCGCGGTTTCGGTAAACAAATCCTCGGTAACTTCGGGGTGAAGTGACAGTGCGAATGTGCGTATTTCTTCGATGTTCATAGGTTTATCGATATTCTTCAGGTAGTGTATCGCGCCAAAGTTTGAAGGGATATTGTAGCATGTGCGAGTTATAAAAACGTTTATCACCAGTTACTTCCATACCAATGAAGTCGGGTTTAACGTATGATTCGTTTTCATTTTGCAACTCTACTTCTGCCATAATGAGTCCTTCGTTGTCGCCATGAAACTCATCTATTTCGAATGTATGACTGCCACTTTTGACTAAATAGCGGTGTTTATCGATGACACCACCCTTGCAAAGCGTCATGAGATGCTCGGCTTCGTCGGGTGATATCTCTTTTTCGAACTCATAACGAGATAGACCATGATTCGTAGAACGACCCTTGATAGTCAGGAAAGCATGGTCATCACGCAGACGAATACGTACAGTTGCTCCGTCAGCGGGAATGTAACCTTGCTTTATATGCGTACAATTGAAGGCCTGATCTCTATATGTTCTGCCTTTCTTTACAAGGAATTTGCGTTCTATTTCCAATCCACTGCTCATTGCATGGCAACCATAAAGACGAGATATAAGACTGCAAGGACAATCAAACCAACAAAGATATAGTTCACGACATTCTTGCCTTTAGCTTCCTGTTTCTTTTCGTAGGCTTCATGCTTAGCCTTTCTTAACGCTTTGTTACTGCTCATAGTGTAGGGTTTTTAGATTATTTATAATGTTTATTTTCTTGTGATTATTCTTCCTTTTCGGCATCGGTGGCAGCAAATTCCATTAGATATGCTTTGATAAAGCCATCGAGTTTACCATCCATAACAGCATCAACATCGGAGGTTTGAAACCCTGTTCGATGGTCCTTTACACGGCGATCATCGAATACATAGCTTCGAATCTGGCTGCCCCATTCAATCTTTTTCTTGCCCGCTTCTATCTTAGCTTGCTCTGCTTGCTTTTTCTTTAAAGCACGATCATAAAGTTGTGACTTCAAAAGGAGCATCGCTTTAGCTCGGTTTTTGGGCTGATCTCGGGTCTCAGTATTCTCTATTAAGATCTCTTCTTGCTCTCCAGTATCTGGGTCTTCATACTGATATCGCAAGCGAACTCCTGACTCAACCTTGTTCACATTCTGTCCTCCTGCACCGCTAGATCTAAAGGTATCCCAGCTAACTTTAGCCGGATCAACGTACACTTCGATAGTATCATCGACCAAAGGAGTAACAAACACGCTCGCAAAACTCGTCATTCTTTTCCCTTGAGCATTGTAAGGTGACACCCTAACTAAACGGTGAACACCATTCTCACTCTTTAGATATCCATAGGCATAATCACCTCCTTCAATCGTCATAGTGACGCTCTTTATGCCGGCTTCATCACCATCTTGTATGTCGGTTACCTTCACATTGTATCCATGAGACTCACTCCATCGCTGATACATACGCATTAACATCTGTGCCCAATCTTGGCTTTCAGTACCTCCTGCGCCTGAGTTTATCTTCAGAACAGCATCCATTGCGTCTTCCTCTTGACGCAACATATTCTTTAATTCCAAATCTTCTACGGCCTTAACTGCCTTTGCATAGTCAGTGTCGACTTCTTCTTCAGTTACCATATTGTCTTTATAGAAGTCGAAAGCCAATTGGAGTTCATCTGCCAACTCACGGCAAGCGTTATAGCCTTTGAGCCATTTCTCAACGCCTTTTACCTTTTTCATCTGTGCTTCTGCACGTTTAGGATCGTCCCAAAAGTCAGGAGCTTGCGTGCGCAACTGCTCTTCTTCAAACTCTATTTTCTTTTGGTCTATGCCCAAATATCGATGAAGTGCATCGGTGCGCTCAATGATATCTTTTAGTTGTTCGGCTGTAATCATATTATTCTTCGTACATTTTGTCAATACAATCTCTGTAGTTTTTATAGATTACAGAACGTCTTAACTTCAACGTATTTGTTAGTTCTCCGCTCTCCATTGAGAAGTGGTGAGCCAATAAAGTGAATCTCTTTATCTGCTCATATGCTGCTAATTGTTGTTGCAAAGTCTCTATTCTTTCGCGCATCATTGCATGCACTTCTTCGTTGTTACAAAGGTCTTCACGACTTGAATAGACGATGTTGTGCTCCTTAGCCCATGCTTCTAACATAGGGAACTCAGGCACAATGAGAGCTGAAACGAATTTTCTTTGGTCAGCAATGATAGCCACCTGATCAATGAACTTATCCACTAAGAGCAATGATTCAACCATCTGTGGCGCCACATATTTACCATTTGAGGTCTTGAACAGGTCTTTAATGCGTTCCTTTAAGAATAGTTCTCCATTCTGAAGATAGCCTGCATCGCCCGTGTGGAAAAAGCCGTCAGCATCAAACGCCTCTGCATTTATCTGATCACGATGGTAATATCCTGGCGTGATTGTAGGGCCTTTGAGCAGTATTTCATCGTTTTCTCCTATCTTGATTTCAAGGTTATCAATCGGTCGTCCGACTGAACCTATCGTGTAAGGTTCATCTTTGTGGTCGCAAGAAACCGTCGCTAAGCTTTCCGTTAAGCCATAACCGACAATCATACAAATGCCTATCGAATGTACAAACTCTTCGACTTCTGGCGACACATAGGCTCCAGCTGTGGGGAAGATATTAGGATTTTCAAGTCCAATCTGTTTGCGAACAAGACTCAATATCGTTCTGTTTACAACCTGATATTCAAGTTCTACATTCATCGGAACACGCTTTCCACGACTCAAATACTCTACATTTCGCTTCCTTCCTACGGCTAATGCATGATTAAAAAGCTTGCGTTGGATAGCATTCGACTCATCCATCTTCGTCTTAACTGCTATGAACACCTTCTCCCAGAAACGCGGAACAGCACTCATACACGTTGGATGTGTCTCGCGCATGCTTTGTTGTATCTCCTTAGGATAAGTGTTTATAATCAGTTGAGCGCCTTCCGTCAGCGCCAAATATGCCCAACCTCGTTCAAAGACATGCGTGAAAGGCAAGAAGTTTATGACGCGATCTTTTTCACCAATGGGCACACATTTGTCGTTTGCATCCATCGCAGCACGATATTGTCCGTGTGTAAGCATCACGCCTTTACTATCTCCTGTCGTTCCACTGGTATAGAGAATGTTACAAAGATCCGTATCGTTTGCCTGATGCCAAAGCCTTTCTACCTCACTCTGTCGAGGCAGTTGTTCGCCTAAAGCAATGAAATCTTCGAAATAAAGTGCATTGGGGTCATGCGTACTTATACGCACACTGGGGTCAAATATGATGATGCGTTCAAGCGAAGGACATAGTGGAAACACACGATGGGCTTTGTCGTATTGCTCTTGTTCGCCTACAAACAGGAAACGAACCTGGGCATCATTGACCATGTATTGAATCTGCTGTTCACTTGATGTGGCATAGAATGGAATAGAAACCAAGCGTATTCCATAAGCGCCGAAGTCCGTATAGAGATATTGAATGCAGTTCTGTGAGAAGACAGCAATGCTTTCTTGTGGCTTAGCTCCAAGGTTAAGAAGGGCATTACTGACTTGTTTTACACGCAGAGAGAACTGATTCCATGAGATGGAACGCCACTCTAAACTGCCAAATTTGCGGAAGGTGATCGCGTCACGGTCACCATATTTCTCGGCCTGCTTATGTATTAATACCGAAAGATGACATTTCGTTTGCATAGTTTTTTCTTTGTTGATACTTGCAAAGATAGTAGAATTGAGCGATACTGCAAAGGAAAACAAGGATTGATTTTGCCTGCAAACCCATTTTCAGGCAATTCGTTTTTAGGAGTCACCGATAGGATTTCCAAAGCTATTTAACGGGGAATATATTGAAAAGGACCTTCATATCCATTCATGCGCAGCTCTCTTTCAAGGCGTTCTCGCTCTGCTGTTTTGTGCAAATCAATACTGAATTTCACCACGTTCCCATTCGATGTATAAATTGAAAACAAAAAAGCGCCGAAAGAACGAGGTGGTATCGAGTATTCAACCTTTGTTATTTCATGAATCAAAATCGGTTTATACTTCGGAAAAGAATGCACAATCAACACGCCAGGTATAGTGCGAAATTCCCCATATTTCATGTTATGCAGCATGTGAGGTACTATCAAAGACAAGATTAATACAATGCAAACCATAACCAAAATGGGAGTAATTATATTGTAACTAAACATTTCTTCTTTCGCTGTTTGATGTTAGTTGGTTTTGTTGTTGATTTATATTTGTGGGCATAGTTTATCGTTTTTATAAATCTACACAGGGCTTTTCATGATTGTTTTCATGCTTTCCCATTATAGAACTATTGCGAAAATAAGACATTTCGAGTGAATGTGCAAATCTTTCTCTATCTTTTTCATCGTTCAGTAATTTAATAAGGTGCTCAAAATAAGACCAAAGCATGTCATGAAAGTGTGGTTATAACAAGGAGATTAATGGCAGATTAATCAAAGATAACACAACACCTATGACATTGTTCCCCATACAACAAACGCTAACCCAGGCTGACCTGCACTATCGTTTGGCAACCCTGGGCTATCAAAAGCTCAACACCTATGCCGTTGAAGAATATAATTTATAATACAATTTGCGTCATTTTATCGTACAATTTGCGTCATTTTATCGTACGATTTGCATCATTTCATCGCATAAAACAAGCCTAATTGAATTGCCTTTTACATCAATTCATTTTACTTTTTGTTATCACTAACATCAAAACATCCAATCAACTACAAAACACCCCCCTCTATCTTCAAAACTAATTACTCCCCTCTCTCTTCGGAGAGGGGCTGGGGGTGAGGCTTTGTCTACCTCATTTACCAATCCGAAAAATCACACTTAATCGAAGCGAATGACCGATTGTTCGGGCTCTTCACTATTCTTATCGTCGTTCTTCACCAAGTGAGCACCCGATGCCATATTACGAATTTCCTCTAACATCTGGCGTGTTCGTTTATAAGTTGGTGTATTTTCAACCGCCAAGATGACGTCTTCGTTGTCAAGATCTTCAGGTCGAAACAAGAAGATATGAGGTCTACGCTTGTATTGATTGGTCTTACCGATGTTGCCATAGTAGTGTCCTCGCCGTTCATCTCGCTCTGCTCTGCGTTCCTCTTCCTGTGCAATGCGGTCGGCTTCTTCTTGAGTATGTTTCTTAAGATGGCTGTTCATGCCGTCTACATCCTCTATACCGAAGCCCGTAGCAAGTATAGTTACCTTGACGCGTTTACCGAGTTCAGGGTCTAAAGCAAGTCCCCATTTGATCTCAAAGTCACTTCCAAACTTCGCCATGAAGTCGTTAACGTCGTTCATTTCCTCCATCATGAGGCCCGAGTTATCGTTCTTTTCATTGCAGAAGTTAATGCTTAAGAGAATCTTTTTGGCATTAAAGATATCGTTATCATTGAGTAATGGTGAGTTCAAAGCATCGTCAATAGCTTTCTTTACACGTCCATCGCCCTCGCCATATCCCGTACTCATGATTGCCACTCCACCATCTTTAAGTACGGTTTTGACATCATTGAAGTCAAGATTAATAAGTCCGTGGTTCGTGATTATTTCCGCAATACTCTTTGCTGCAATGCTAAGCGTGTCGTCAGCCTTACCGAAAGCATCGAGAACGGTAAGGTCAGGATAAATCTCTCTGAGGCGTTCGTTGTTGATAACCAATAGTGCATCGACATGCTTTGACATCTCTTCAACACCATCTAAGGCTTGATCTATCTTGCGATCACCCTCAAAACGGAAAGGAATTGTAACGATTCCGACCGTCAGAATGCCAAGTTCCTTAGACACACGAGCAATGACTGGCGCCGCTCCTGTACCTGTTCCACCACCCATTCCGGCTGTGATGAATGCCATCTTTGTGCCATCACTCAACGCATATTTAATGTCGTCAAGTGTTTCTTCGGCTGCTTGACGCGCCTTTTCTGGCTTATTTCCTGCGCCAAGTCCTTCTTTTCCAAGTTGTAAGTGCACGGGTACAGGCGAGTCGTTTAGCGCCTGATTGTCCGTATTACAGAGTACAAACGTGACGTCATGTATGCCTTCTCGATACATGTGGTTAACGGCGTTACCGCCTCCTCCGCCTACACCAATGACCTTGATGATGCTATCTGCCTTATCGGGTTCACCGAAATCTAAGATCGAAGTTTTATGATTATTGTCAGCCATATTGTCTATTTATGATGTCAGAATTATGTATTTATGCTGTTATTCGTCTTCAGAAATCATCTTACCAAAGAAGCTTTTCAACTCCTTGAATAGCTTATGAGACGTACTATTCTCTTTCTTCTCTTTGGCAAGTCGCTCTTCTTCCTGACGTTTTGCCTCGAGTTCAGCCTGCAATTCGGCTTCCTTACGACGACGTTCTTCCTCTTCAGCCTTTTGCTTTTCAGCCTCTGTACGCACTACCCCACTACCAGTTGTCTCATTGAGTGTACGTGGTTTCTGGTGTAAATCCACTGTTGTTGTCGTGGTTTTAGCGTCAGGTGTTGTTCCAAAGAGATCGCTCTTGATTTCTGGTCCGGCACAGTTCATGTCGCCTTTTGCCAGGATACCCAAGATGGTATTCATCATTCCATCGTGTGCATTGATGCTTTCGTTAGTAGAATTTATCGTTTGTGAGACGAACTTTGCAGTACGAATCTTGTCGATATGTGTATGATTTCGGAAAGCCGTTTCAATGTTTCTGAGGTTAGAACCACCACCGGTTAGGATGATACCTCCTAAGAGATTGTTGGCATATTCGGCTGGAACCTGGAACCAAACATTCTCTATAATCTCTTCAACACGAGCCTCAACGACCTCTATAAACTTACGACTTTCAATCTGACGCTCGGCATCTATGGAGAGCATTAGACTGTTATCGATGTCACTATTGTCTGTAAAAGCACTGGCATACTTTATCTTCATCTTCTCAGCATCAGCCTCTTCCATCTGTAAAGAGGCAATATCCTTGGTGATGTTATTGCTTCCAAGTGGGATAACGGCTAAGTGACGGAGAATGTTTTTGTAGTAAACGGAGACAGTAGTTGTCTCTGCTCCCAAGTCAACGAGCACGCAACCAGCTCGCTTTTCAGCTTCGGTCAACACGCTATCGGCCAGAACCATTGGTGCAAGATACATCTCGGCAATGGCTATTCCAGCCTGATCGAAACACTTATTAAGGTTGCGATAGTAGGTGCGCAACCAGAGAATGTTCAAGAAGTTGCCTTCAAGACGCGTGCATTGAATGCCTACTGGGTCAAGCTGATATTGCTGATCAACCTTATATTCCTGTGTAGCGGCTTCAAGAATCTCACGATCTGGGTAGCTCATTGTACGGTTAGCATCCATTAATTGGTTAACCATCTCTTGAGAAACGATGGTATCTGAGGGAAGATCTTTAACGATAACATTACGTACACTGCGCATAGACTGCCCACCAACTCCTACATATACGTGGGCGATATCCGTCTTGAGCGCTGTCTTTAGCTTTGTAACAATATTGGTAAGACACTGTACCGTCTTGTCAATATTATACACAACACCCTTTCGGATGCATTGCGTTGAGTTCTCTCTGACCACAGCAAGCACGGTAATACTGCCGTCGAGGTTCTTCTTTCCAGCGATACCGGTGATCTTAGTTGACCCCAGTTCTATTGCAACGATAAATTCTGCCATGCGTAATTCTTTATCTATTCTACTTCTGTTTCTTTTTATCTTTCGACTTCGGAGCGTCTTTAGATGATTTATCCTTAGGCTTTTGTTTCTTTACTTCAGCTTTATCGGTCTTTTTATCTGTATGATTCTCCGACTTCTTTGTCGTTGTTTTCTTTGGTTCCTCCTTGTCTTTCGAAGAAGAGGTTGAGCTTTTCTCCGATTTCTTTTCGGCCTTCTTCTTCGGTTCTTCCTTAGCCTTTGGAGAAGAAGTTGAAGGCTTTTCTAATTTCTTTTCAGCTACTTTTTTGGGTTCTTCCTTAGCCTTTGTGGGCGATTCTGCCGAAGAAGATTCAGGCTTTTCTTCCTTTTTAGGTTCAGCTTCGACGTTTCCGATGACATCACTTGCTGCTAACGCCTCACCAAGACTCTCATTATCATCACGTCGTTTGTCGCGTCGTTTGCAGATGATTTGATTGTCAAATTCAAGGTTTATGTAGCTATATCTATTCCAACCAGCCTGAGAAAGTCCATACTTATAAAACTTTTCAAGTCGGTTCATCTTTCTGTTTACAAAGTCAACTACGGCAGCTTTGCGCTTCTCCTTATTTTTATAGAAAGGCATTTGACCAAGATAAACAATGTGATTTCCTACGCGTGGAATAAGCTCTACACCGAGATCAGGTAACACATTGATTTGTTCTATCTGATTACGCCATAGTTCATTGTCCATCAAAGTTTTGCTTAGAGGCGAAATATAATTGGATGCGAACCACTTATTGATATTACCCGTGGCGATAATCAAGTCAGATGTGTAATGAGAATTAGGCATAATGCAGTCATTATCGTCAAGATAATAATCGTCACCATTGGCAGCTTTGATCCTGACAACAGGCATTCGTTGAGTCAAAGAGATGTTAACCTCGCCATCTTCTGTTTTATAACATTCGGCGGTTTTAACGAAAGGACTGGCTTTCAATGCCTCTTCCATCTTGCGAAGATTGACATATTTCATTGGTTTCTCCAATGGATAAAGCTGTTCTTTCTCTAATCTTGCCTTAATTTCTCGCGCATCTATGAAGCCATTTGTAGCCTCATCTTGAATATTTATGTTTACTTTCGTGCACAAACGAGCCGCTTCATCGGGCTTATTAAAAGCCGTAAATGCTAACAAAAGATATATTGCTATCAATACATCTGATGTTACAATGAAGGTCTTTTTCCAGCTAATGCGCATCCGTTAATTTCGTTTTATTTCTTGTTTTCAATGATTTTGGCAATCTGAGGAACGTAGTTATTGAGGTCACCTGCACCAAGAACGACAAGAACATCAAAGTCACGACCTTTCACATAGTCAAGAACTTCGTCCTTCTTAATCATCGTTTTTTCTACGTTTGGTTTCAGATGATCATAAATCAACTTACTCGTTACCCCTTCGATGGGCTCTTCTCGTGCCGGATATATCTCTGTAAGAATGACTTCATCAAAGTTACTTAGTGCATCAGCAAACTCAAGATAGAAGTCACGTGTACGCGAATAGAGGTGTGGTTGGAACATAACCGTAATCTTACGGCCCCTAAACAGTTCTTTAAGACTCCTCGCACTTTGAAGTACTTCCTTTGGATGATGACCATAATCAGACAAGAACACATGTCTATTATCCTTGATTTTGAAGTCGAATCTGCGGTCAACACCGGCATAAGTTCTCATGCCATAACGTAGTTCTTCGGCTGTACATCCATTCAATTGTGCCATTGCCATGGCGGCGATGGCATTCTCAATATTGATTGGAATGGGCTGACCGAGATTAACACGCGCTACATTTTCAATCGGAGAAACAAAGTCGAAACAAATTTCTCCATTATCAATCACAACATTCTCTGCATGGAAGTCGCCTGCTTCACGACTGTAATCATATACTTTTACGCCTTCTTGCACATGCTGTTTCATCTCAAGATTGCGATGGATTATCAATGCTCCACCCGGTTGAATGAGTTCCGTATAGTGGCGAAAACTTTCAAGATAGGCCTCTTTTGTACCATAGATATCAAGATGATCGGGGTCGGTTGAAGTGATAACACTCATCCATGGCCTCAGCCAATGAAAGCTTCTATCAAACTCATCGGCTTCAATAACGATGTAATCACTATTCTTTGACAAGATATAATTAGTGCCATAGTTCTTTGAAATGCCTCCCAAGAAGGCATTACAATCCATGTGACTCTGATGCATTATGTGTGCACACATCGTCGAAGTAGTGGTCTTTCCATGCGTGCCTGCAAAGCAAAGACCTCTATGACTGCGTGTAAGCGTCCCCAAAACTTGGGCCCGTTTCTGGATTTCAAAGCCCTTTTCACGGAAGAATTGCAGTTCTTTGTGCGTGTCAGGGATGGCAGGTGTGTAGATGACTAACGTCGATTGAGGATTCTTGCACACGTGAGGAATCTCTTCAATATCCTCTTCGTAATGAATCAACATGCCTTCTTTCTCAAGTTGATGTGTTAGGGTTGACGGCGTCTTGTCATAGCCTGCAACAACCAAACCACGATGAATGAAGTAACGAGCTAAGGCACTCATACCAATACCTCCAGCCCCAATGAAGTACACAGCCTTAATATCTTTCAGTTCCATTTAATTTAATGCTAACTTTATTACCTGGTCGGCGATGACGTCGGCCGAGTTCTTTTTTCTGAGTTTTAATATGTTTTCTTTTAATGATTCGAGTGTAGAAGCGTTGCCAACTGTTTGGATTGCTGTCTTCAGTAGTACGTTAACAGCCTCACTATCCTTTACATATATGGCGGCATTCTTATTGACTAAGGCCATCGCATTCTTTGTTTGATGGTCCTCTGCAACGTTAGGTGAAGGCACAAGGATTACGGGTTTGCCTATCAAACAGAATTCACTGATACTGCTTGCGCCTGCTCTACTAATGACCAAATCGGCTGCTTTGTAAGCTGCTCCCATATCACTGATAAAGTCAGTAACCTTTAGATTTGGCAACTCTTCATTCTGAAGTTGTTGTTGAATGCCTTCATAATAGGCCTTACCTGTTTGCCAAATGAACTGAACATCAGTCTTTCCGATGATATCAAGATATTGCAACATACTATCGTTGATAGTCTTTGCGCCCAAGCTTCCACCCACTAAGAGAACTGTTTTCATGTTTGGATTGAGACCAAATGACTCACGTGCTTCCTCAACGGTAAGCTTTGAATCAAGTACATTCTGCCGAACGGGATTACCCGTCATGATGATTTTGTCTGCAGGAAAGAAGCGTTCCATGCCTTCATAGGCTACACATATCTTGTCAGCTTTCTTAGAAAGCAACTTGTTTGTTACTCCGGCATAGGAGTTTTGCTCTTGAATCAGACAAGGAATTCCTTCTTTTGCACACACGTTTAGTGTCGGTCCACTGGCATATCCACCTACACCTACGGCAACCATAGGCTTGAATTGTTTCACAATCTGACGTGCCATGCGCTCGCTTTTCCATATTTTGAAGAGCACAGCGATATTCTTCCACAGATGTTTGCGGTCGAAACCACAGATGGGAAGGCCCTTAATCTCATATCCTGCGGCAGGAACACGCTGCATTTCCATGCGTCCCAAGGCCCCAACGAAAAGGATCTTAGCCTCTGGTTGCTTTGCTTTGATGGCATTAGCAATAGATACTGCCGGGAAGATATGCCCTCCAGTACCTCCACCACTGATGATTATTCTCAATTCCTTATCCATGTTTTACGAATTACTATGATATTGCAAAAGTAATCAAAAAAATTAGTTTTATACCATTTTACTTTCTTTTTTCACTCCTTTTACAATGCGTTTTACTGACGTTTTAATACAGAAGCTCACTCCGTTATGCTTACTTCTGTTTTTGTCTCGCCCTGACCTGGTTCACCTTTCTTCTTTGCCGAGCGACTAACACTCAGGATTACACCGACATAGATGCAATTAATCATCGTCGAAGTTCCACCCTTACTGATGAGCGGTAAAGGCTGACCGGTGACTGGAGCAAGTCCCACGGCGACACACATATTAAACAATGCCTGCGTGACAAGCAGCAAAGCGAGGCCCATAGCCAGTAAAGCGGGGAAGTTATTCTCGCATCGGCTGGCAATGCGCCCAGTGCGAAAGAGCAGCATAATGTAAAGAACTGCAACGGCAACTGCCCCTTCTACGCCCAACTCTTCAATGATAATAGCATAGATAAAGTCTGAAAAGGCCTGCGAAAGAAAGTCTCGTTCGACGCTGTTTCCTGGTCCTTTACCCACCACATTCGATGAAGCAATGGCGATATTGGCATGAGCCACCTGAGCATCTGTATCTAAGTCGACCTCAGCCGGCGTGACTTCTTTTGAAGAAGTGAACTTATCAATGCGCGATTTCCACGTGTCGGCACGGTGGAAAATCTTGCCCAACAGCCCCTCATCCTTCTTTTGTTGCGCCACCTGTTCAGTCATATTCTTTGATGTTTCAACGTCACCTCGGTCTGTGCCGAGCAACATCACACCGGCAAAAATGACTAAGATTAGCGCAAGAGTTACGCCCATTAGTTTCCCCAACTGACGCATAGGCACACGGCCAATGACCATCATCAACAAGATAACTAAACACAAAAGTGCCGCCGTTGAAAGGTTTTCCAATCCGATAAGGGGCACGATAAAGGCGCACACTATGAGGATAAACTTAAAGGCATTCTTATCTGCTCCATGATCCGTTTGTAGCGCACTAAGTATCTGAGCCGTAGCCAACACAAGAGTACCTTTGGCAATTTCCGACGGCTGGAATTGTATTCCGATGAAACTTACCCATCGTTGTGCGCCGTTGGTAGACTGACCTGCGAAGAAAACCCAAATCAAAGTGATGAACGAAATGACTAACATGAAGGGCGTAAGTATCTTGAAATACTTACACTTTATGTTAAGCGTGATGACCATACAGAATATGCCCATCAACAAGATTCCAAGGTGTTTGATCAATGGAGAGAAATAACTTCCACTCTTATAAGTTAGTCCTGAAGAGGCCGAAAACACCTCTACAACACTAATAATGCACAGGAAGAAGAAGATCATCCAAATGACCTTGTCGCCCTTAAAAATGTTACTAAGTGTCTTTTTGTCCATAACTATTCGAAAAAGAGAGTCTTATCCGCGCCATCATTGCCTAACATTGTCTTTTATTTACCCTGTAATACCGACTAAACACGCGATGTTTCCCGCTACAATAAGTGCCATATCGCATGCTGAGGAAGGTTTTGGCAATAGAGGATTGGCGTCAGAAGCCATCACCGTCTACCAAATATTATTTTATATTTTCTTTATTCTAAAAGCATCGCTCGCTATGCGTTAATGCTCATTTTCATTTCATGTGAGAGACAACCGCTAACCTATTGACTCTCAACATCCTATGCCCCATCTTCTAATTTGCACCATTTCATGCCATCATTTGGGGCATTTCATGCCGCTTTTTGAGCCATATTGCACACTAAAACGGCCTATATTGTGTGCCGTTTTGACTATGAGATGATTCCTCATGCATTAAGCACGCCCCATCATCTAAGTTTCATGAGACCATGTTCCCCACCTAAAAGAGGGTTTAAACAGCTTCTAAGGGTTCACACTTTCTTGCTTTCAGCGAGCTTAAAGGAGCCTATAAATTGAGTTTATAAAGCTTTCTTTGCCCTCGCTTCTATAGCTTTCTTACCATGTCCTTAAACATATTGCCTCGCTCTTCCATGTTGTGGAACAAGTCAAAGCTGGCGCAACATGGGCTTAACAGCACAGTATCGCCGGGCTGTGCCAAGGTATGACAAGCCTCAACACAATCTTTCATGCTGTGGGTATCCCTGATTGTGACGCCCAAGTCATCGAAGTTATCATGCAATTTCTTGTTGTCTGCACCGAGATAAACGATTGCTCGACACTTCTTCTTCACGAGTTCTTTAATCGGAGTGTAGTCATTGCCCTTGTCCTTACCCCCGAGAATGAGAATCGTTGGCGTGGTCATGCTGTCTAAAGCATACCAACAGGCGTCTACATTTGTAGCCTTAGAGTCATTGATATATTGCACTCCATTGACCTTGCAAACCTTTTCCAAACGATGTTCTACACCTGGGAAGTCACCTAATCCCTTACGAATTGCCTCGCTCTTTATGCCTGCAATGTTAGCTGCTAAGCCTGCCGCGAGGCTGTTATGAAGGTTATGTTTGCCGGTCAACGAAAGCTCTTCTTGCTTCATATTGAATGGCGTGGGATAGTCAAGCTTATAGTTTCCATCTTCAATATAGCCGAAAGCACCTTGCTCTTTGTGCTCAGAGAACGGACAAACAAAGGCTTTGGTTTCAAACTTTTCAAGCTCTTTCTGAATCACTGGGTCATCATTCCAATAGATAAAGCTATCTTCCTGCCTTTGGTTTTGAAGGATTCTCATCTTCGCATCGGCATAGTTCTCGAACTTAAAGTCATAGCGATCCAAATGATCGGGAGTGATATTGAGGAGTACTGCGATATTAGCGCGGAAGTCATACATGTTATCTAACTGGAAACTACTAAGCTCAATAACGTAGTATTCGTGTGGATCTTCGGCCACTTGTAACGCCAAACTCTTTCCTATATTGCCTGCTAAACCAACGTCATAACCTGCAGTTTTGAAGATATGATAAATCAAAGAGGTCGTTGTTGTCTTGCCATTACTGCCCGTGATACATACCATTTTAGACTGCGTATAGCGTCCCGCGAACTCGATTTCACTAATGATATGTGTGCCCTGGGCCATGAGTTTCTGAATCATTGGCGCCTCTTTTGGAATGCCGGGGCTTTTGATTATTTCATCGGCATTAAGGATTTTATCAGCCGTGTGATGTCCTTCTTCCCACTCAATGCAATGCTTGTCAAGCAAGTTTTTATACTTATCTTGGATTGAAGACATGTCGGAAACAAACACATCAAAACCCTTTTGCTTTGCCAAAACAGCTGCTCCGGCACCACTTTCGCCGGCTCCTAATATAACGATTCTACTCATCTTATCTAATCTTTAATGTGATAATGGTTAACGCTGCAAGGATAATCGTGATAATCCAAAAGCGTATTGTAATCTTGGCTTCATGCTTAGGACTGTGTGGAGCCTTAAGAAGATACTTGCAATCAGGGTCAAGCTGGTCGTCGGTGACACGGAAATTATCATGAATTGGCGTGCGTTTGAAGATGCGTTGCTTGATGCCTCGCCGCTTACCCAGCTTGAAATAGTAAACTTGAATGATGACACTTAAGCTCTCAACGAAAAAGATTCCACAAAGTATCGGAAGTAAAAGCTCCTTGTGAATGATAATAGCACACACGGCTATAATGCCACCAATTGTGAGCGAACCTGTGTCTCCCATGAACACTTGTGCAGGGTAAGCATTGTACCAAAGGAAACCAATGAGCGCACCAATAAAGGCACACATGAAGACCACAAGCTCTTCGCTTTGAGGTATATACATGATGTTTAGATAGGCGGCAAACTGCAAATGGCTGCTCACATAAGCCAGAATACCAAGCGCAACACCTATAATCGCGGAGTTTCCAGCACACATCCCATCCATGCCATCATTGAGGTTAGCCCCATTACTGACTGCCGTCACGACTAAAATCGTCATAATTACAAAGAGAATCCAGCCTGCTGCAACCTTATGTTTGCCGCAAAAACTCATCAAATTGCTATAACTTAGATTATGACCCTTAACAAATGGGATGGTAGTCTTTAACGATTTATGGGCCTGAGTACGGTGTTTCACCACCATTTCTTTGCCTTGTCGCTCTATGGCTATATTCTCATTTATCTTCACATCGGGCGACATCCATAGCACAAGTCCTACGATTAAGCCTATACCGATTTGCCCAACGATTTTATATTTGCCTTTAAGTCCCTCTTTATCACGGCGAAAAATCTTAATATAATCATCCATACCACCCAGGAATCCTAACCAAACAGTGGTGATAATCATTAAGATAAGATAGACATTACGCAGTCTTCCAAGCAGGAGAACCGGCACAAGAATGGAAAGAATAATAATCACTCCACCCATCGAAGGAACGCCAATCTTCTTCACACCAAAGGGATCTATTGATGCGTCCCGTTGTGTTTCAGTAATCTGTTTACGCTTTAAGAACTTGATAAACCGCTCTCCTGCCCATGCTGAAATGACTAAGGAGAGAATCAAAGCCAATAGGGCACGGAATGAGATATACCCCCAAATACGTGACCCACTGATGCCATAATGCTCAAGAAATCTAAAGAGATAGTATAACATTTGCTTTTAATTTAACCTTTATTTTTATGCTTTGAAAATCTCATGAAGCACTTCTTTATCGTCAAAATGATGTTTCACGCCCTTTATTTCCTGGTAGTTCTCGTGGCCTTTTCCGGCAACAAGCACAACATCTCCCTTTTGGGCCATCATGCAAGCAGTGCGAATGGCTTCCTTACGGTCAACAATTGATATCACCTTTCGCATCTGTTGTTCATTCAATCCTGCAAGCATTTCATTGATAATCTCTTGTGGATCTTCGAATCGGGGATTATCACTTGTGATGATAACCTTGTCACTTTGGCGCACCGCCTCTTGTGCCATAAGGGGTCGTTTGCCTTTATCACGGTTTCCACCAGCACCACATACGGTAATCACATGGCCTTTTCCGTCAAGTACTTCGTGAATAGCGTTGAGCACATTTGCCAGTGCATCAGGCGTATGTGCATAGTCAACAATAGCCGTAAAGCCTTCAGGAGAGTGGATAGGTTCAAGTCGTCCGCTGACACTATGAAGTGTGCTGAGCACTAAAAGGATATCTTCGGGCTTCTTACCTAACATGATTGCAGCACCATAAACAGCCAAAAGATTGCTGACATTAAACTTACCAATAAACTGAACGCCAACTTCTCGGCCGTCAATCTCAAGATACATGCCTTCAAAATGGCATTCAAGAATACGTGCACGGAAGTCTGCCATCGAACGGATAGAATAAGTTTTAACGGTTGCTTTGGTATTCTGCACCATGATCATCCCATTCTTATCGTCGGCATTTGTTATGGCAAAAGCATCCTTTGGCAAGCCATCAAAGAAAGCTTTCTTGGCATTTCGGTAGTTCTCAAATGTCTTATGATAATCCAAATGATCGCGAGTGAGATTGGTAAACAAGCCTCCTGCAAACTTCAAACCACCAATACGCTTCTGATGAATGGCATGACTCGAACACTCCATAAAGGCGTATTCACATCCTGCTTCAACCATTTTAGCCAATAACTCATTAAGTTCTATGGGGTCAGGTGTCGTGTGATCAGCTGGTACTTCCACGTCATCTATATAGTTACATACCGTTGAAAGAAGTCCTACTTTGTAGCCAAACTTGCGGAACATATTATATAATAAGGTGGCAATAGTAGTCTTTCCATTGGTTCCTGTCACGCCAACTAACTTCAACTTATGCGATGGATTACCATAGAATAAGGTAGCAACCTTGCCAACAGCATCTTCAGTTGACTCCACCTGTACATAGGTTATGTGGTCTGAAAGCTTTTCAGGCAGCTCCTCACAAAGTACAGCGTCTGCGCCAAGCTCAATGGCCTTATCGATAAACTGATGTCCATCAACCTGCGTTCCCCTTATGGCAACGAAGAGATGTCCAGCCTTAATACGGCGTGAATCAATATTAACACCCGTGATTTCTACATTATCATTTCCGACAATCTTTATCGGAGTGATGTTCTTGAGAACTTCGTTTAATTTCATATTGTATGTATTTCAGTTTCTCTTTTATTCCAAAACAAGCGTGATACGCTCACCTTTCTTTATATAATGTCCTGGTTCTAAGCTTTGCTTAACAACCTTTCCACGTCCCGAGACAATGGTCTTCACACCGCGACGCTCTAATAAAAAGACTGCATCTCGTGCTCCCATACCAACCACATTAGGGATATACTTCCCATTATTTATGGTTTCTCGTTCCAAGAGTATAGTCTTATTACCATTCTTTTTCTCTGCTTTTCCCCAGATAGGATTGCCATCTGCATAACTGCCGCTCCAGCTTTTATTTGTATTTATGCCTAAATGTGTGAGCACATAGTCAGCAGCTAAGATGTTACCGGCTTTCACATCAGGAATCAATACCGACGAAGAGTCACGCGCATCTTTAACATCTAACTTCAAGCTCTGTGCCATAATACCTTCTGCAATGTTATGAAAGACAACACCACTCATGCCACCTCCACTTGCAGGAAGGCCAGATTTCTGAATACAAACAATACAACTATAGCGGGGAGCATCGTCAGGAAAGTAACCCGCAAAGCTCAACAAATAGTTCGTTCCGCCATTCTTGTATCCCTGAGCACCTTTAGACATCTGGGCCGTTCCAGTCTTTCCTGCAACTCTAAACGAGGGAGAGCCAGCCTTCTTTCCAAGCCCTTGACTGACCACATGGTCGAGAATCGTTTGTATTTCACGTAAAGTTTTCTCCTTACATATATGTGCTCGCATCACCTCTGGAGGGAATTCCATGATGACTTCGCCATTCTTTACTACCTCTTTCACAAAGCGTGGACGCATCATTTTGCCATTATTTGCAATCGCATTATAGAAGGTTAGCGTCGAGATTGGAGGCACTTGAGTCTCATATCCAATACTCATCCAAGGCAAAGCTGTATGACTCCAGTTCACCCATTCACCTCTTTCATTCTTCTTTGGCATGCGAATTCGTGCCGGAGAAGCACCCACTAAAGGAATCCGAAGGTTATCCGCGAGGCCCGTACGGTATATTCCTCGTATGAACTTTTCAGGGTCATTACGATAATGATCATCAATAATTCGGCTCACACCTATATTCGAACTCACCATCAAAGTCTGTGGTAAAGTAAGCACACCATAGCCACCTCGTCTCCAGTTATGGTCTTTCATTTCACGTCCATACATAGGCCACACGCCAGATCCCGTATTGACTTGATAGTTTGTATCAACCACTCCATCATCTAATGCCGTCATGATTGAGGCTGTCTTAAATACAGATCCCGGCTCAAGAAGGTCGCTTACAGCATGATTATGGATTTCTCTGTACTCGCCATCTACACACTTTTCCATGTTGACTATAGCCTTAATATCTCCTGTTGCGACTTCCATTACTATAGCAACGCCTACGTTTCCATTTATTAATTTCAGTTCATCAATGACGGAACGCTCAGCTAAATCCTGCATGCCTACATCTATAGTTGTGACGATATCTGCACCATCTATTGGCGGAGTATCCATGATATCAAGGAACCGATTGAGTACTTTTCGGCGATGAATGATTCCATTTGACCCTCTAAGTATAGAGTCGTAAGACAGTTCTAAGCCAAAGCGCGCCGTGTCTTTTGCACCAAACATTGCACCAATTGTACGTCCGGCCAAAGAACCATAACTACGTTTTCGCGCGTTATACTCCTCAACATGAAAGCCACTTTTGTTTTGAGAGAGGTTAAAAACAGGCAGCGCTTTCACCTCCGTATACGTGTTATAGTCTACACGTTTATTCCATATCGCCCAATGACGACTTTGCTTTTTCCGTCCCTCAGCAAGCTCTTGCTTGAATGCAGCAGCTGATTTCTCGGGGAAAATATGGTTCAACCCCATACAGACAGAATCGATTTTAGCATCCCAAAGCGAATCACTCTTGGCATCATGCAAGGCCTTAAAGTCCATGAACAGCTTGAATTCAGGTAACGAACTCGCCATTAATTGTCCATCACAACTTAAGATATTGCCTCGCATCGGCTTTACACTGACGCTATCTCTCTTTACTCTATCAGCCACCTTCATCCAGTAATCACGCTTCGCAGTCATTAAGAACAACATCTTACCTACGACTAACACAGCAATCACCGTCATCAAAATGGCGATGGCACTGTATCTCGGCATTACTTTGTTACTATCAAACTTACTCATTCTTCGGGTACATTTATAATATAAGGTGGCTGACTTGCTATCTTTAACACACTGTCTTTATTGTTCTTCAACAGCTCAAGCACGTGGCTTTCCCTACTCTTTTCCGTCAACGAACTGCTGCTTGAAAGTGCTTTATATCGGGCATCTTGCAATTCGTCTTGTAGCTTATCTATCTCTATAAGGTCGTTCTGCACACTATAACGATTAGCAATATACACAATCAAGAAACCCGTAATAAGCAGAAATACACCTATCTGATGACGTATTGTCTGTGTGGTTAGCACGTCACCACCAAGGATTTTCTTCAACGTGAAATGCGAAGCAAGCGGCGATTCATCTTCTGTGGCCTGCTTTTCTATGACTTCTTTAAGCGTAGGACCTTCGTCATCAACCGAAGTTGTGACCTCACTTTTTACAGCTTCAGATTCATACTTCGTGCTGTTCTCTTGGCCCCTTTCCTTTTCCTTCGCTGTATTTGACACTTCAGCCGTTTCACTTTTCAGCTTATTTAGTCCCTCGTCATTCATTCTTTTCTGCTATTCTTAGTTTCGCACTACGGCTTCTGGGATTCTCCTGTTGCTCATTTTCAGAAGGTACTATCACCTTATTGTTTATGAGAGTGAAAGGAGTCTCAATCCTTCCATAAAAGTCTTGTATCCTTTTTCCTTCCACATTACCAGTCTTCATCATGTTTTTTACAATGCGGTCTTCAAGCGAATGATAGGTAATCACACTCAATCTACCTCCTGGTTTCAGTAGTTCTGTTGCTGACTTCAGCATCTCTTTCAGTGCATCCATCTCATGATTGACTTCTATTCTCAAGGCTTGAAACACCTTCGCCAAGTCTTTTTTCTCACGTTCTTTCTTGAATATTGGCTCCAATATTCCAAGTAAATCTTGCGTCGTTGCTATGCGTTGCTGCAGCCGAGCCTTTACAACAGCTGCTGCAAGACGCCGAGATTGTTTTATTTCTCCATAGAGATAGAATAGATTTGCAAGTGCTTCTTCGTCATAATCATTCACGATATCAGCTGCCGTCTTGCCTGCTCTCTTATTCATACGCATATCTAATTGCGCATCAAAACGAAAAGAAAAACCACGACTTTCGTCGTCAAAATGATGACTCGAAACCCCCAAATCAGCCAGTAATCCATCTATACTCTCAACGCCATAATAACGCATCCAGTTTTTCAAATAACGGAAATTGCTACGCACAAACGTAAATCTTGAATCATCAACAAACCGGCGTTCTGCACCAACTTCACTACGCATCACATTCTGTTCTGCGTCAGCATCTTGATCAAAACTATACAAATGAGCCTGTTCATCCAGCCGAGACAAGATCTCACTACTATGCCCGCCACCACCAAAAGTGACATCAACATAGACTCCCCCAGACTGAATATTCAGTCCATCTACACTCTCTTTCAAGAGCACAGGCACGTGATAGGTCTCTGCTTTCTTTACCATAACTAAGATGTTTTGTGCTTACGCACTATCTTTTTTCGTTTATTACTTTTCTTCTTTCAATTCCATCAGTGACTGCAAAGCACTGCCAAAATTTTGTGGATTAACGAAAGGAGTCTCGCTGTTATCCTTACTCCATATCTCAATCGTATCGTCGACACCAATGAATTTCAATTCTTGTTCTATACCAGCAAACTTCAAATAGCGCTTAGGAATCAAAAAACGACCATTGCCATCAAGCGAAATCACCTCGGCATCCGACACAAACTGGCGAAAGATTTGCCATTGTTCTTTATCCCACCGGTTTAGCCGTTGCCTCAGAATATCAAGTTGTTCATTCCACACACGCTCAGGATAGAGCACCAAACAAGACTCAAATACGTCCTTGCGAAGCACAAGATTATCCTCGCCTGAAGCTTGAAGCACCTTGCGAAATATGGCCGGAAGGAAAGCTCTTCCTTTGGCATCGGCCTTAGCTTCTATGTTACCTAAAAAGCGCATGCGTACCTAAATATAGGGTATCCGGGTTCAAAGATACATAAAATTCTCCACACTTCCCCACTTTTCTCCACTTATTTTAGTTTTCTTCTCAAATGTAACAACATCTTCACAGATGTTTAACATCATCCTCCATCGCATTTAATTACAAAACGAAAGAAAATCAATCATCAAACGGGAAAAATGAATATTTTTGGTTGAAAAAGTAACTTTTTAGAAAAACTTATGTTATTTTTGCATGATGTTAGTAGGAAACGAGGATGAAAGAAAGTGTAGAGAAGACCATAGACATCAAAAGAATTCTTAAAGACAAGATGGGTAGTAAGGCACGCTTTGTGCCTTGTTTTCTTGTTGCTTGGCTGAAAAAGATTATTCACGAAGATGAAGTTAATCGCTTTCTTTGGGAGAATCGCAACCTAAAAGGCACTGAATGGCTTACTGCTTGCGTGCAATATCTCGACATGACGCTTGACATTGTAGGAGCTGAAAACCTACCCGATAAGAACGATGGAAAGCTATATACCTTCGTCTCTAATCACCCATTAGGAGGTCAAGACGGCGTTTCTTTAGGCTCAATCATCGGCCGTCACTATGATGGTAAGTTCAGATATCTGGTTAATGACCTATTATTGAACCTTCCAGGACTAAAGCCTGTCAGCATAGGAATCAACAAAACAGGCAAGCAAAGCCGTGACTTTCCACGCATGGTAGAGGCAGGTTTCAACAGCGATAACCACTTATTGATGTTTCCTGCAGGGTTAAATAGCCGTAGGATCAATGGAGAAATCCACGATCTTCCATGGAAAAAGACGTTCATAACCAAAAGCGTTGAGACCCACAGAGACGTGGTTCCTATCCACTTTAGCGGTCAAAACTCAAAACGATTCTACCGCATTGCCAAGTTCAGTGACCGCTATTTACCCTTCAATTTAGCCATGCTTTTCCTCGTGGATGAGATGTATCGAAATGTTGGAAAGACGTTTCGCATCACCATTGGTAAACCTATTCCATGGCAGACTTTCAATAAAACAAAAACACCGATGGAATGGGCTAATTTCGTAGAAGAACGCGTTTATGCACTTTCATCGAATGACAATAAAGAATAACGATCCTAATAAGAGAAGATAAGAAATGGAAGAAGAGATTATCCAACCCATTGACCGAGCTCTCCTAAAGCGTGAACTCACTCTTGAACGACAGCTTCGTATGACGAACAAAAGCAAC
Organism: Segatella salivae F0493; assembly: GCF_000477535.1. Classification (NCBI taxonomy): domain Bacteria; kingdom Pseudomonadati; phylum Bacteroidota; class Bacteroidia; order Bacteroidales; family Prevotellaceae; genus Segatella; species Segatella salivae. Next base: position 106,097 of record NZ_AWGW01000032.1, on the reverse strand, counting down.
AATGAGATTTATGTTGTGACGTCACACGAGGCACCAAATGTCATGAAAGAGATAGGCAGACTGCGTGAGATTGCGTTCCGAAGTGCAGGAGGAGGCACTGGAAAAGCTATGGATATCGATGAATTCGACACGATGGATAACTGTTGCAAACAACTCATTGTGTGGAACCCCGAGGCTGAAGAAATCATCGGAGGATATCGTTATCTCTTCGGATCGGATTGGAAAATAGACGACAAAGGCCAACCCATTCTTGCCACAAGTCACATGTTTCATTTCTCCGAAAAGTTCATGAAAGAGTATGCTCCCTATACCGTTGAATTAGGAAGAAGCTTTGTTTCTCTCGAATATCAAAACGCTCGAACTAACAGTAAGAGTATCTTTGCACTCGACAATCTATGGGATGGGCTCGGAGCGCTTACCGTAATAAACCCTAATTGCAAATATTTCTTTGGCAAAATGACGATGTATCCGTCATATATTCGCAAGGGAAGAGACATGATTCTCTATTTCTTGAAGAAGCATTTTGACGACAAAGAACATCTCATTATGCCGATAAAACCGCTGAAAATTGAAACTCCTGAGCAAGAGTTATCAGCCTTATTCTGCAAAGATAACTTTAAGGAAGACTACCGAATCCTAAATAAACATATACGTGAATTCGGCTATAACATACCGCCGTTGATTAATGCTTACATGGGCCTTAGCCCTACAATGAAACTCTTTGGCACCGCCATCAACTACGGATTTGGCGAAGTTGAGGAGACCGGTATCCTCATTGCTGTCGACGAAATCCTTGAAGATAAACGCGTTCGCCACATTGATAGCTATGTCAAAGAGCATCCAGAGGCAATGCATATCACAAGCGGTGCAAACCAAGTGATTTATAAAAATCAGTGTAATAACATTTGGTAAGCTAAAACCTCTCTAGTTTTAGTAATAGACATTTGGTTGGTCATTCCATAGAGAACGATTACTTATACGGAAACTACCTTGAAATTGCCAACCACAATCCTTACAAAGATACATTTAAACATCACACTGACACCCTCTCTCTCTTTTTAACATTTGGACCATTGCAGAAGATACGATTTTAATTCATAGGTTTTCAAATGTTAAAAAGTTAATAAATAAAAGGATTCCGATAGGGTTCAGCTTACAAAATATCTATTACATCGAGAATTTGAATCTCGAAGCAGTTGAAATTACACTACCATTTTTTCCATTACAACAAAGCTTTGGAAAACTTCGTATTACTTGTCATCTGGATTACCAATCATCTCTATTGTGGTTGTACCTTCCGGGCCAGATGTGTAGGGCATAGGTATAGCCGTAATGGTCGTAAAGGCGAGCCAGACGTGTGACACGTTCCACAAATTCGGTGTAATTCTTGCGCGAAGCAGGCATCCATTGCACCTCGGCAAGAGCCGCTATGCGTGGCAACATCATGTATTCGGCTTGCGCAGTGGTGGGAACATACTCGGTCCAGAGGTTTCCTTGCACGCCGATGATGCGGCTTGTGATGTCGGCCGACACTGTATCAGGGCGTGGATTAAAACTATACACTTGCTCAACGGGTAGGTAACCGCCGATTGCTTGCGGCTCGTGAAGCGTGTTTTTCGTCTGATAATAGTCGAAATAGGCATATTTACCAGGGCAAGTGATAACATTGTGCCCTGCATTTGCAGCCTTAGTCCACGTTGATAGGTAACGTCGGCTGAGCACAATGGTCGACTTAGCCAGTTCGCCTTCCAGTATTTCGTCCCACCCAATCACCGTTTTGCCTTTTTGGTTGATGTATTGTTCCATGCGCTTGGTGAAATATTGTTGTAGATGTTTGGTGTCGATGCCTTGCTCTTTGGCTTTATCTTGGCAGCGTTTGCACTGTTGCCATCGCGTGGAAGGCGCCTCGTCGCCCCCGATGTTAAAGTAGGCTGAGGGGAAAACTTGGTTTAACTCGTCGATGATGTCTTGTAAAACGGCATAGACGCGCTCGTTACCCACGCAGAGCACATCGTGGTATACGCCCCAGTTGTGGCCCACGGTGTAGGGGCCGCCTGTGCATCCCAGCTCGGGATAAGCAGCCAATAGCGCTTTGGTATGTCCGGGAATATCTATCTCGGGTATTACTTCGATGTGCCTTTGTCGGGCATATTCCACAATCTGCTTTATTTCTTCTTGGGTATAAAAGCCGCCATGCGGCTGATGGTCGTCCACATCCGAGTTATGCCCCACAACCGTTCCACTTCGCCAAGCGCCAATTTCCATCAGCTTAGGATACTTCTTTATTTCAATACGCCAGCCTTGGTCCTCGCTTAGATGCCAGTGAAAAACGTTCATATTGTGTAGGGCCATCATGTCGATAAAGCGTTTAACAAAGCTTACTGGGAAGAAATGTCGACCGCAGTCGAGCATCATACCTCGATAAGGCAGCAAAGGGGCATCGGCAATTTGCACGGCAGGCAGTTCCACTGGGGCAGCCGCCTTGTTGCTCGTTGCTACGGGTAAGGCCTTGCGCAGTGTTTGAATGCCATAGAAAACACCAGCTGCAGTGCTGCCGGCGATAGTCACTTGCTTTTGTGTCACAGTTATGCGATAGGCCTCTTTTCCGGCAATCTTATTGTCTAGTGTGAGCAAGATATGGCCTGCACCCTTGGGAGCTGTGGTTGTGTGGGCTAGCTTTATGCCTGTGGCATCTGCGATGTATTCTGCCAGGAAGTGGGCATTGTGCTGCATCAGTTCGTTGGAAGTGGTGCAAGTAATGGCTGTACTTTCGCTTAACACGAAGGGCTTGCCTTTGACCATCGTGATGGATTGCGGCAAAGGCACTACGTTGTAATTGGCTGTTGCCGAGTGGGTGGTGATGGACAGCAGGCAAAAGGCTGCCAGGAGGAGAGCTTGTTTGAATGTCATGAGCTTATGTTTTGTTTATTTTGTGGGTAAAGGCTTGGGCTTATTGATGGAGAATGACTGGTACATTTTCTTCTGCACGCATTTTAAATTCCAGCTTTGCGCCCTTCATCAGTTCGCTATGCTTCACGAATTGGGAGTGATATGGTTGCCCATTTAGCAAAAGTTGCGATACATATATATTTGTGGGGCTGTTTTGCGGAGCGACAATATGGATGGTTTTTCCATTGGGAAGGTGCAAGGTGGCTTGCCTAAACAGCGGACTGCCCACTGCATATTCGCCGCTGATGGGCGACAAAGGATAAAAGCCCAAGGCCGAGAATATGTACCAAGCAGACATCTGCCCGTTGTCTTCGTCGCCACAATAGCCGTCGGGACGTGGCGCATAAAGGCGCGACATGATGGTTCGCACCAGGCGTTGTGTCTTCCACGGCTGGCAAAAAGCGTAGAGGTATGGCACGTGGTGCATAGGCTCGTTCAAGTGGGCGTATTGTCCCATGTCGGCATTCTGCATCTCCCTGATGAGGTGGATGATGCCACGCTTATAATAAGAAATGTCGTAACGCTGGGTTTGCGAGAACACCGAGTCGAGCTTTTCCACAAATTTGGCTTGTCCGCCCATCAGCTTTTGCAGCCCAATAACGTCGTGCGGAACAAACCAAGTGTATTGCCAACTGTTGCCTTCTGTAAAGTGGTCGCCCCAGCGATATGGGTCGAAAGGCGTTAAGAAACGCCCTTTACTGTCTTTGGGGCGCATCAATCCCGTGTTCTTGTCGAACAAGTGGCGATAATTAAGACTTCTTTGGCGGAAAGTTTCTTGCTCCTTCTTGGGGCGGTTCAATGTTTGGGCCAGGCGATAGATGCAATAATCGTCGTAAGCATACTCCAAGGTGCGCGACACGTTCTGGTTAACGTCCACATCGCAAGGCACATATCCCAATGCGTTGTATTGGGCAAAGCCCTTCCTGCCAACCGAACTAACAGGGCCAACGCCTTCCGTACTCTTGCGGATGGCCTCATAAAGCAGGCCTATATCGTACCCGCGAATGCCTTTGAGGTAAGCATCGGCGATAACTGATGCCGAGTGTTGCCCAATCATGCAATCGCGATGTCCAGGACTGAACCATTCGGGCAACCATCCGCTTTCCTTATAAACGTTTTCCAACCCACGCAAAATTTCGGCCACGATATTTGGATACATCAGGTTGAGGAAAGGGAATTGCGCCCTGAACGTGTCCCAAAATCCGTTGTCGGCATACAGGATGCCAGGCATGATGCGCCCATTATATGGACTGTAATGCAGGGTGTCGCCTTTGGCGTCTATCTCGTAGAACTTGCGTGGAAATATCAACATGCGATAAAGGCAGGTGTAGAAGGTGCGCATTTCATCGTCGGTGCCGCCCGCAACGCTTACTTTGGCCAATTCCGCATCCCAAATTTGTTCGGCCTTTGCTTTCACTTCGTCGAAGCTCTGGCTGCCAATTTCGCGTAAGTTAAGCTCAGCTTGCTCTTCGCTAATATACGAAGTGGCGATGTGCATCTCAACGGTTTCTCCCCGTTTAAGGTCGAAACCCACCACGGCTCCCACATGTTGTCCTTGCTGTTCGTATTGGCCATCTAGCAATTGCTTGTCTTTCCAGATGGTGGCGTTGAGGAAAGGGCGGTTGAAGGTTATCACGAAGAAGTTTTTAAACCCCTTACCAACTCCGCCGTTGTTTTTTGTTGAATAGCCCACAATACGCCTTTGCTCGGGTATAAGCTTAACATACGAACCGCCATTACAAGCATCTATCACCACGTACGCGCTGTCGCCGCCGTTAAACCGCATTCTAAATGCCACTGCCCTTTCGGTGGGCGTAAGCTCCACGTTGGTTTGGGCATCGCCTAGGTAGGCGTGATAATAATGAGGCAGCGCAATTTCTGTTTTGTGCGAAAACCAACTGCGGCGGCGTTCTTCGGTAAAATCATTGCGGCGCGTAATGGGCATTACCGATAGTTGGCCGTAATCGTTAATCCAAAGACTGGCTTGGTGGGTCTGCTTAAAGCCGTAGAGAAAGTTCTCTTGATAGGTATACAGAAAGCCATTGCCTAGCTTTCCCGTGTGTGGTGCCCAGTTGTTCATGCCGAAGGGTAGGCAAACGGTTGGGTAGGTGTTGCCGTTGGATAGTTCCATGCTCGAATGTGTGCCCATCAGTGGGTTCACATAGTGGGTCAGTCCCTCTGCTTTGCAGAGCATTGTGCCTGCAAATGCAAGGAGGTAGGCTAAGAGATAGCTATTGGGTCGTTTCATTTTTTGAGTGGGGGTTAATTGACATATATGACATGCGTGTAGAGACTTGCGAGTGTGGCGAATGGTGGAAAGGATGCAATGATATGCTTATTCAATCAACGTCCAGCTCTTCACCTTATATCTTACACCCTTAAATTTGCCTGTGCGTTTAATGTTTCCGCGCCCGTTCCAGCTAAGCAACACCTTATTATATATGCCACTTTCAAAGCCATAGCTAATGCCGTCGTCTTCGAAAAGCGATGTGTTGCGGGCTTGCTTGCCATAAACGCGGCAATTCAGTACGAACGTTGTTTGGGGTGTAATACAATCTGTGGGTTCGGCCAAGGGTAAGATGGTGCCTTCGCGAACAAAGAGCGGCACCTCGTGTAGTGCGAAGTGCACGTTGTGGCTTCGGCCGCCTTCTAGCTTTTCGTTGGTGTTGAAGTTATACCAGCTGCCCTCGGGCAGGTACACCGTTCGCTCGTTGCCTTTGCCCACAATGGGGCAGGCAAGCAAGTCGTCGCCAATAAGAAATTGGTTATCTATCGTCGCTGCGGCCTTGTCTTTTGGATAGTTCAGCACCAAGGGCTTGAAAGGCGGCGTGCCATCTGTGCGATAGTGGGCGAATTGGGCGTAAAGGTATGGCACAAGCGACATGCGGAAGTTGAGCAACTGGCGCACCACGTCTTCGTTTTTGGTGGCCGTAGGCAAGAATTTGTCTTCGTTGTTGAGCTGTTTGTCGAATTGCAGCCATACAGGATTACGCAGATACCAACCATTAAAGAGGGTTTGGGCAGACAGCACGGCCACTTGCACACGGCGGAAGAAATCTTCTTCATCGGCCGACTCGCGCACTTCGGGTGACCACAGCAGGCCTGTAAGTCCGGCGTTGCATACCATGCGCACGTAGTCTTCCAAGTCGTAGGTGTCGCTATAAATAGAAACAGGATATGGAGCGGCCAACGCTCCCGAGGCGCGCACGTCTAAACAGGTGCGCATGCCATGTTTGCGATATACGCCATAAAGGGTTTTCTGATACAGCAGCCCAAAGAGTTGGTGCATTTGTTCGCCATCGATGCCCGAGGGGAAAGAGGAAAGTTCGGGGAAACTCCAATTCAGGTCACCCCGTGTAATGTTGGCGTTGTCGCATTCGTCCATCTTAAACGCAGCAATGCCCTTTTGCACAAAGCAAGTGTCATGGTAGGCGGCGAAGGTGCGTTGTGTGGTAGAGTCGGCAAAGTCGGGCACCAATCCGTTCCACACCAAATGGCTGCCCGCTTTGGCTTTAAGCAGCGGATGCAGTGGCGAGGACGGGTGAACAAAGGCGTGTTCCCATAAGTTAAGCTTGTAACCCATAGCGCGTGTGCGGCTTATCAGTTCGTTGGGATTGGGGAAATTATCTTTGTTCCACACATACGAGCACGAGTAGGCTCGCGTTTGCCACTTGGGTTCTAGTCCTATTACGTCGCAGGGTATGTGCTTGTTTCTTAAATAATGTGCTATGCGGTAGGCATCTTCTTGTTTTGAATCGGTTTTCAAACGAAACTTCATGCCAAGCCCCCATAGCGCAGGCATGCTTCCTCCGCCGGCAAAAAGGTTGTATCGACGAAGTGCCGAGTTCATGTCGGGACCGGCAAACACCAGTACGCTAATGCCCTTTGCGCCTGGGATGTCAACCTGTACGCGTGGCTTTGAACCGCTTTGTGCTGACGGACGGTACAACTCGTCGGTAGATAGTTTTGCCTTTTGACTGTCTTCTGATAGCGTATAGTCTGTGTTCTTTCGGTTCGTTCCGATGTAAAAAGTGGTATATCGTGCGGTGTTTATCAGCACGGCATATCCCCTGTTCGAGATGTAGAATGGTTGCGGTGCATGGGTATAGCCAAGGTCTTTCAAGGGATGGTCGTTCACCAAAGGGCGCTTTTTCTTGTTGTTCTGCACAAACGACCCCATTTGCAGACCAAATCCATAGATGTTTTCGTCGGCTGCAAGCGGAATATCTACCACGCACCCGCGTGCATTCACTTCGATGTGTACCCCTTCTTTGGCGAAGGGATTATCCGTTGCGGGCATGTCTTTCAGCTGTTTAGCCACAGGTTCTTTATAACGCAGGGGCGTGTAGGCGTCTTCCTGCCCAGCTGCGAGCAAGTATACGCCAGGCTCTATCTGCCTAAATGTTTGTGCCTGAGTGATAATTGCAACACTTAGAACTAATGATGTGATAAACGTTCGCATGTTTGAGTATATATGAGTTTTATGGGTTGACGGGGGTGTGCTAGCTAGTTGGCAAGCTGTTGCGGTAAGGCGAGAATGCCTTGATGAACCAGTTTGCCAACAAAGTTATTGGCAATTTATCAGTACAAGGCCCTTTGTAGCGTCAGTACAAGCTCTTTGTAGTGGGGCTACAAGCCACTTGTACTGACGCTTGAAGGCGCATGTTAAAGTATATTTCTTACACTTGCCTCATGTTTTCTAACGGCAAATCTATAGCAAGTGTATTTATCTACACACTTCTCTTATTCCCATCCAGGGTTTTGCACCAGGTTGGGGTTGGCCTCCCTGTCGCGTTTGGGTATGGGGTACCATATCTTGTAGCTTTGGAAATTGTCTTTAACAGCTTGTGCATGTCTGGTGTTATAGTGGAATATGTTGGGTTTTACACCGCTTTCATTGCTAGTTTTGAGGCTTTGCACCACGGTTTGCAAGCGTCCCCAACGAATAAGGTCCATTCTTCGCCAGCCTTCGGCACAGAGTTCACGCGAACGTTCGTCCTTCAACTCGTCCATGAAGTTGTCTTTGTGATAGGCCGTTGCCAAGTCTTGGGCAGCGGCAGCGTTGTTGCCTGCCGCGCGTAGTCGGATGGGTTCGAGCAGTTTGCGGGCTTCGGCCTCATCACCTGTTTTGTAAGTAGCCTCTGCATACATCAGGATAACATCGGCAAATCGCAGGATCGGGAAGTTTAGTACGCTGGAAGCAGCGGGTATGCCCGCAGCCAATCGTGCTGCCGGCGAACTCTGACGGAACTTTGTGAGGAAGGTGTTTACACCGCTTTGGTAGAGTCCCGAGGGAACATAGTATTCCACGCCCATAATATTTACCTTGTTCTTGGTATTTGCTCCACCAACGTTTTGCTTGTAACGCACATCCGTTTTATCGTAAAGGCTTATTAGTTCGCCCAGAGCTGGAAACCAGCCTGCACCCCCTCCGTCTTGTGTGATGTTGCCTACAGTTCCCGTGAGATGAGCGAAGACAAAATACTTTGGTGCTTCTTTTCCGAAGGTAGCCACCATTACCGCTTCTTTTGCTTGCTCGGCTTTCAGCGCGGGGCGGTCGGCAATGAAGTTATAGGCATATTCGGGGTTTAAGATATAGGCGCCGTGCTCGTAAATGTCTGCACAGAGCGTTTTGGCATCAGCGTACAATGTGGGACTGTCTACCCAATCGAAGGAGTTGAGCGGGAAGTTAAGGTCGGCCCCAACATTGTTTTCTTTGCAAGCAGCCAAGTAGAGATACACCTTAGCCAGCATAGCAGCGGCCGTGTATTTGTTGGCGCGCGAGTCGTAAGTGTTGCGTTCGGGCAAACCCTCGTAAGCGCTCTTTAAGTCGTTAATGATAAGTTCGTACACGTCTTTTAAACTAGAACGGGGTGTCAATTCGCTGTCGTTTACCGACTTTTGCAGGGGAACGCCCCCCCAGAACCATGCCAAGTAAGTGTAGTAGAACCCACGCAGGAAACGTGCTTCTAGCACAACCTCTTTGCGGCGTTCGTCGGTCATGTCTGCCACTTTGGGCGTATTCTCTATTACGCCGTTGGCTCTGTATATGCCGGCGTAAAGTGCAAACCACGCATCGCCTAGAAAACGCGACTCGGAATTGTAGGTGTAGTTGCAGAAGGGCTTGATGTCTGCAATGCCAATATAGTCGATTCGGCCAATCATTTCGTCGCACCCTAGTTGTGTAAGCAAGTGGATGTTGCGCGAGAATAAGGCATGTGGTGCTTGGTTTTGTATGGCATTGGCGTTTAGGGCATCGTAAGCGCCCGTCAATGCTTTCTCTGTGTTGCTGGCATTTGCAAAGAGCGTGTTGCCCTCGGCAAAGGAATATACCTTCTCATCAAGGAAATCGCCGCAACTGCAAAGTAATGTGAGCGATAGGCAGGTTGCCATTATCTTTGTGTTCATAATGCTATGTGTTTAGAAATTAATGTTGATGCCCAGCGAGAACGAACGACTGCGGGGGTAGGTTACGTTATCTAGGCCTGTGATGAGCTTGTTGTGGTAAGACACTTCGGGGTCGAAGCCTGTGTACTTGGTAAGCACAAATAGGTTGTCGGCCGAGAGCGAGAATTGGCAAGCGGTTATCTTCAAGGGTTTAAGCACGCTTTGGGGCAAGCTGTAAGTAAAGGTGAGGTTTTGTAAGCGCAGGAAGGAGGCATCCTCCACATAGTAAGACGACACGTCGTTCTTTCTGGGCGATTTGATGTCGGGGTAGCGATTGGTGGGGTTCGTTTCGGTCCAGCGGTTGTGGTAGTATTCGGCAGCCACGTTGTAGTGGGCCGAATAGCCTTCAAATTTCCAGCGAGAAATGTTGAGAACCTCGTTGCCATAGCTATAATTGAAGAAGAATGAGAGCGAGAAGTCTTTGTACTCGAAGCTGTTTAGCAAGCCGCCGAAGAACTTTGGCTCGCCTCGCGATATAAAGGTTTTATCGTTTACAGGGTCTACCTCGTTGTCGCCGTTAAGACTTCTGTATTTCAAATCGCCGGGTTTAACCTTAATGCCCTTGATGCTAACCACACCGGGCTTGAGTTTTCCGTGCTCGTCGAAGTCTGTTTTTTGGTAAATGCCATCCCATACGTAGCCCCATGCGCCGCCAATGGGCGAGCCCACTTTCAGTCGCGACACTTCGTTGATGGTGCCGTCGTTGATGTTTACTGGTATGGTGGTTACATTGCCAAGCGAAATGATCTTGTTGCGGTTGCTGCTAATGTTAAAGGTAGTGCGCCATTTAAAGTTGCGTGAGTTGATGTTGAGCGAATTAATGGATAGCTCCACGCCCTTGTTCTCAACCTCGCCGATGTTCTGCCACTGCTTGTACGAGCCGCTTTGACCTGGCACATCGCCTTGCAAAAGCATGTCGGAGGTTCGCTTGTAATAGACGTCGAACGTAAAACCGAGACGGTGTTTCAGCAGACTAACGTCGAGTCCTAGGTCGTATTGGGCGGTGGATTCCCATTTCAGGTTGGGGTTCGACTTTTCTGATGGAGCCAAACCCAATACGGCTGCATCGTTAAGGTTGAGGTAATAGGTGTTGTCTAATCGTTGCAACGAGCGGTAAGGCGTGATGCGGTCGTTACCAGAAACACCAGCGCTGAGGCGGAGTTTCAACTCATCAATGGCCTTTATGCCTTTAATGAACTGCTCGTTGTGGGCTTTCCAAGCCAAGGCTACCGATGGAAAGGTGGCGTACTTGTTGTCGGCACCGAACTTTGACGAGCCGTCGCGACGTAAAGTGAGCGTAGTGAGGTAGCGATCCTTAAACGAATAGAATAGTCGGCCAAACTCTGACATGCGCGTTTGGCGGTACTTGTTGGTAGAGGGCTTGCGCATAGCGGCTCCACCCTGCTGCAAGTCGAACACGGGATTGTAGGTTTGCACGGGGAAATTCTCGGCCGTGACGTTCAGGTTGGCCCAAACGTAGCTGCTGGTTTCAAAACCTAGCATGGCCGTTAGGCTGTGACCGCCAGCAAAACTCTTAACATAGGTGGCCGTTGTGGTGCTTTGCCATTGCTCGGTTGTCGCTTCCAGCACGTTAGCTAGTCCGTTTCGGGCATATCCCCACGATGTACTTGAGGGGTACCACTCTTCTGATTTAGAGAAGGTAAGGCCTGTGTTGAGGCTTGTGCGTAGGGTTAGCCCCGGCAATGGCTTGTATTGCAGGAAACCATTAGCGAGAATACGCGTGAGTGGCGTTTTCTTATACGAGTCGAACAGTGATTGTGCAGGGTTTGATACATTGCCGTTATCGGGGTCGCCTGGGTCTACTTTAAAGTTGAAGGGTTTGTAAACGAACATCGCTTCTAGCCAACCATTGTATTGAAGTCCGCCTCCCATGCTCACCGGTCCATAGAGTTCGGTGCGCGCGATAGTGGCGTTACCGCCTATGCGCAGCTTGTCGTTGGGTGCGTATTCCACCTTAAAGCGACCCGTATAGCGCGTAAAGCTGTTGTTCTTGGCTATGGCGTTCTGCTTAAGATACTCTCCGCTGAGCGAATACAACAGCGAATTAGATTTGCTACTACCGTTAATGCTGAGGTTGTAGTTTTGCGAAAAGCCTGTACGAAGTAGCTCGCGCTGCCAATCGTGCGATGTGTTGTCTTCAAATTCTTGGCCAAAGATGCGTGCGCGGTCAGGTTTCCCGTCGCCGTCTGTGTCTATTCCCCATTCAAGACTGTTGGGGAAACGCGAGAAACGATAGTCGGCAAACTCTTGTCCTTGCAGCATCTCAACGTGCTTTGTGGCCTTGCTGATGCCGAAACGTGCATCGAAGCTCACCTCGGTTTTATTGTATTGACCTTTCTTCGTGGTGATAACGATAACTCCGTTTGCTCCTGCCGAACCATAAATGGCCGTGGCCGAGGCGTCTTTAAGCACCTGCACAGACTCGATGTCGGCTGGGTTGATCCCCGCGAGCGGGTTGAATGTGGCACGACCCGATATGGTAGAGGTCGCCACTTCGCCGTTGTTCACGTCGATAAGTGTGCCATCTATCACATAAAGCGGTTGTGTTCCGGCGTTGATGGAGTTGTTTCCGCGGATAACCACGTTTACATCTCCACCCAATTCGCCAGACGAAGCCGTTACGTTTACGCCTGCAACCTTACCCGCCATCGAGTTAAGCAGCGATGCCGAATTAGATTTGCGTAGGTCTTGCATGTCTATCGACCCCACAGCACCTGTTAGGTCTTTCTTCAACATCGAGCCATAGCCGATAACCACCACCTGTCCTAGGTCTTTGGCATCGGGTTCTAGCACGATGTACATGCTTTTGGCTTTGCCCACCTGTTGGTGAACGGCCTTCATTCCAATACTCGAGAACACCAGTACGGCCTTCTGTCCTGATACCGAAAGGCTGAAATGGCCATCTTGGTTGGTCACAGTTCCGTTGGATGTGTTCTCTTCCATCACGGTTACACCTAACAAAGGCGTTCGCGTGTCGTCTACCACTGTGCCCTCAATCGTGTGTTGGGCCAGTGCGTTTAAACTAGTAGTAACGAATACTACCCATGCTAAAAGAAACTTTTTCATATAGATTGTTACTTAGGTAATTACATTGTTATCAGCTTAGTGATGATAGTCTTGTGCTCGTTGCTAATCTTCATCGTTATGTTTAGGGCCATGGTTGCGGGCAAGTGGGTTATGCTCCATTCGTAGGGAAAGGCCATACGCTCTTCTATCTGTGGCTTCGCGCTACCTGCTTGGCAGGTTAAATTGGCCGAGTAACCCTTTGTTAAGGGGGTGTCTATGTATCCATAGAGCGAATCCCAGCCAAAAGGCGACCGTATGCGGAAGAGGTATAGCCTGTGGCTTGAGTCTAGTTGCACCATCTTAAACCCATTGCTAATGGGCGAAAAGGGGTAAGTTGGCAGCGATTTAGCCAAGGGAAACGACACGAACGTTATGTCCTTGGGCGCAATAGTGGTGGTAAGTGCGTTTTGGTTCAGGCTACGTTCTTCGCTCACAACCGAGTTGGTTTGCACAAAATGGTGTTCGGTAGCCATGCCGTTAGGCGATACCAGCGGCGTGTTTAAGCGCAAGCTTACGTTAAGGGTGCTATCTTTCTCGTTCATCAGAATGAGCCAAAGGTTGTTGGCAGACACTGCCGAGAGCCAGTTTACGTGGGTGGACGATAGCCTTAACATGTCTTGTTGCATATAAAGTTGTGCATCGTGGTCGTGCAGTATGTAGCCTTTCTCGCCGCCATACACCCTGTTGTTGAACCATACGAAACCTTCTTGCTTGCCATAAGGAAAGCCGATGGCCCCCTTGGAACGTTGTGTCGCTTCGGTAAGTAGGTAATCTAGCACGAAACTGAGGTGCGAGGGGATGTGGTGATAGTAGAGAGATGTGACGTCGGGACCTTTGTAAGGATAAACCGAATCCAGCGGGAGGTCGGTGTAGCCGGCGGCATAATAACCCGGATAAGAGGCGAAACGCCCAATAACGGCGTTGCGCGCATAGGTCTCGAACAGGCTATTGCCACACAAACCGCTAAGCCGCAAGAGCGAAGGTGCCCATGTTGACATGAAGGTATGGTTGATGTTGCCCTCGCGGTTGAAGAAGGTCATGGGCTGTTCAAACCCCAGTCCTACGGGAGAAAGCGTGTGTTGGGCCACCTTTTTCTCGCTTACATCGCCCGTTTTCCGCGGATAACCCAGCTTATAAGGCTTGTCTTTCTTCCAAAACACATTGGCATTGCCCACATATTTGCCTCCTTGGTGGATGAGGATGGTGTCGTTGCCGACAGGGGGATAAGTGCGGATGCCCGCGATAGTGAAGTGCGCGGCGTAGGCAGAGGCTGCAAGTAAGGCCTTGTCTTTGCATACATCATAGAGGTCGAGCAGGTCGAACCACTGCGGATAAGCCTGCGCATGGTAGAACATCCACGGCAAAATGGGCTTCGAGGGGTTGTTGTATAGTGCCGTATGCAGCTCGTGGTTGGCCCCGATAGTGGCTTTCACCAGCCATTTGTCTGCTTTTGTGAGCCGAAAGGCGGCCAAGTCGTCTGCCCAAGTCTGGTCTACGCCGTAGCCTTTGCTGTATCTGGGTTTGCCTTCGGGCATGGCAATGTCGGCCAGCCACGGGTTGTTATGGCCCAAAAGTCGGTGTAGTGCCTCGAAGTGAGCCGTGTTGTATTGCGACCCAAATGGCGAGAACGTGTTTGTTGGGGTTTGTGTTTGCGGGTCGTTTGCCTGCGGGTAGCCCCATCTGAACCCCTTTCGCGAGAGCATGTACTCTATGGCGGGTAGGGCACGTGTTGTGTATAGCTGTTCATCGTGGGTAATGACTGCAGCCGAAACCAGTGCCAAAGGTGCGGCCTGAACCACTGCCGTGCCTACGTTTGGGTTGCTTTCGATGTCTAGAAACCCCCTCATGGCGGCATCCCAGCCTGCTGCCTCATCGTTCTTTATTAGGTTGATGGTGTGGAAAACGGCATCGGTGAGCGGTGTTGTTTGTACTCTGTAATCGCGAACAGCAAACACACTGTCCGACAGGTATTGCAGGGTGTTGTGCCATTGCAGAGGCAATAGTCCCAGTTTGAAACGGACTGTAAGCTTTTCGCCTCTCTTTTTGTACGAGTCTTTTTCGCCCAATATGGGTGAAAAGGCCACGGGTTGCACCTGGTTGGCTGCGTTTTTAAGCGATAAGCCCATGTCGTATATGCCCCAATTGCGTTTCAGATGGTGGGGGTTGGGTGCCAAGAAACAGCTTAGGTTGCCTGTCTCGATGATGCTAACGGGCTGTGGCGTGAGGGTTATAGGCAAAAGATTGGGGGTGGCTGGCAGACGTTTGAACTGGTAAAGGGGCGAAAGCAGAACATTCGTCACTGCATTTTCTGCCTGTGGCTGAAAGGCTTCAAAAGCTAAACTGTAATATTGTGGCGTGCGTGCAACATATTCTAACTGCACGTCCAACACGTGGCTGTTGGCATGTAAAGTCCATGTGGAGGCTATTGTGTCGTTATCGGTCGACACATACCATACGCGTAGTGTGTTTTGGCCAGCCTTTTCGTGGCGGAATATGTGCATTGGACAAACCTTACCTGCCAGAAAGGGGTTTTGCAAGTGGGCTTGCTCAAATACGGGATAGGTGTTATTGCCCACGCGAAGCAAAGGCGCTTGCCCGCCTGACCATAGTGGAAAGATGGAGTTATAGCCCAATTGGGGCCGTGCCGACTTAATGATGTACAAGCGGTTGTGAGGTTGGGGGCTGTCCCAGCTGCGCCATTGCTCCTTTGTGTGTACCGATATGTGTTGCACCAATTGGTTGTTTGCCGTATGAATACGGAGCCTTAACAGGCCGTTTGAGATTTCATCAACCACAGGCGAACTTGTGTTGAGCAAGGCAAGAGCGTTTTGTGCCATTGTTGTTGACGGCTTTTCCAGGGGCGTGGGGATGGGTCGTATCTCGTATTTCGTAAGCTGTTTGTAGGTCATTTGGTTGGGGTCGAGGCCTTCGTCGCGTGTAAACAGCACGGCATCAACACGCGCATAGTTGGCAGCCACATCGCAAGCCCGCAGCACATGCAGTCCTTTGCACAGTTCAATGGTGCCAAGCTGTTCCCAGTGATAGCCCTCCCTGCCGTGCCTTCCTTGCAGGGCAAGTTGCATGGTGTCTAGCATTAGGCGTGAAATGCGGGTACGTGGAGCCTTGGTTTGAAAGTCTTTCGTGCGACTCCAAAACACATAACGTCCGCTTTGAGGCACGTCCAACACCGTTGTGGCATGTGCAGCACCGCTACCGGCCGCCGTAACCATGAGCACGGCCTTATTGAAAGCTTCGACATCTTTCTCTACTTTCCAGCCGCCCACATACTGAAAGCGTTCTGCTTCCAGCATATAGGTTTGCCCGTTTAGCGGCAAGGCCAACCACAAAGTCAACAATAAAGCTACGGTTTTTGCCATAACACAACTTATTTTTGTTTAAACAGACCTGGTTGTTAGGTGTTCATTTGCCAGCAAGTTGTAAGCAACCTGTCTGTACAAAGTCCCTTGTAGTGGGGCATGTGCGTGCAGCCGTAAGGCACTTAAAGGCAATTGCGATGTAAACCTAACGTTTTTTACTGTAATTTCAAAGCCATTTTGTTTGGGCTATATGTTTTTTACTTTCACAATTTCGATACCAAAGGGTGGCACCAGACTCGCTTTCAGGCACTGTCCGCTGGTGTTAGTTAGGCGCATTTGTGTGGGGCGGTTGGTGCTGTTCATAACGATGGCATAGCCATGACTGCCTTTTGTGGAACGTGCAACAAGCAATTCGAGGTTGGGGTTGTGGCACGAAAGGCTGTTGTTGCCAATGGTTAGTTCAACGTTTTCGCCGTCGATAGTGCCAGCAGAGAAACCCAGAACCTTGTGTGGCCCAACTTTTGGTGTTACGAAACCTCGCGGAAAGGATATGCGCCCTTTGCTGCGCAACTCGGCTTCGGCCACAAGATAGTCGGTTAGCCAGCCCAATTGCCACCATGCGTGTTGCGGATAGGGTAAGGCTACCTTGTTGAAATGTGCCCAATAGTAGGCTGCAATGCCCGATTCGGGTTCAACAAAGCGGTCGCGGCCATTGGCTGCGGCGCGCGCCATGTCGAGAAAAAGCAAGTCGCCCGTTTGCTGATAAAGCCTAACGAACATGCCAGCGAAGCTTGAAAGGAGGATTGGACCTTGCGGATTGGCCGAACCTATGACACCGATATGTTCGCAAGCTAGTCCTGCTTGGGTGTATTGTAGGGGGTTGAGGCTGTGTCCTGTCTTGTCTTTAAGCGGAGTTACGTCGGCCGGATGGGTGTATATATAGGTGGTGAAATAGCGTGCCATGTCAAGAGCAGCATCTTTATAGCGCACATCGCCCGTTAGTTGGTGCATGTCGAGCAGTGCCTGAACCGACATGGCCGTGGCAAAATCGGGTGCAAAGCGCGTGTCGCCGCATACGCCAACCAAGGCGGTTGGGCGCACGGCATACGCTATAAACCAGTTGGCACCCCGCATGGCGGCTTGCAAGTACTTGTCGTCGCCCAGCATTTTATAAGCCACATACATGCCGTAAAACGTGGGACGAAGGTCTTTAAGGTCGGGCAAGATGTCGGTTTCGTCTTTTAGGCTTACGCCCAAAGGCCAGCTGCCGTCTTGCCTTTGCATAGTCAGCAATAGGTTGGCAGATGTGCGCAGACTTGCTTGCAGGGCGGTGTCGTTGGGCTCGAACAGCAGCATGTTAGCCACATCAATGAGCGAATAATAGGTAATGGCGATTGGTTCGATGTGCTCGCCCCATTCTTCCACCCAACGTTTGCTCTTCCACAAAAAGTATTGCCCTTGCGGTGCACCGGCGTATTTGCCTATGGCAAACTGTTGTTTTAGTTTGAAATTGCGCACGTAGGGTAGCAGGTTGTTGGCCAAGGCCGTGTCGTTGGCCATGCGCACCGTCATCCACATGGCCCCATAGTCGGCGTTTTTCATGGCATCGTTGTTTGCGCCATGCACGCCTCCACGATAATCTTGCGCACAGATAGGCACGCCTTCGCACTCTGCCTTGCGGAAAAGCTGTGCCGATTGGGTACGCATATAGTGGTAAATTTTGTTTATGCGGGTTGTTAGCGGTTGTTCGTTGGTGGCCTTTCGCATGTCGTCAAAGCTGTACATTCCATAAATAACCTGCTTATAAACGTCGTACCAATTGTTTTTAGAGAGGATGATGCGATAGGCAAAATGCAACTTTTGCCCTTTCTTTAATGTTGCTTTGGGCGTTCCTAGCACAGGATAATATAACTGGGGACTAAGCTTTCCCTCGGCATCCATAGCACCATAGCCCACGTTCCATTGGGCATGCGTGTTCTCTCCGTTGAGGTAAGGCTTGCGTGGGAACTGCCTTTCGGGTGCTATGCCGATGGTTAAACCCTGCGTTTGCATGATAGACACGGGCGTTGTGGCACACTTGTCTTGGTATACAACGGGTTTGTTGGGTATTCCGTGTTCGTAAACGTAAGCCGAAACGAAGTCGGGGTTTACCCATTCGGCATGCACGTAACCGGGTATTACGGCCTTAAACCTCGTTTGGGGCTTGGCGATGGGTAGGCTTGGGGTGGACAACGAGTAGCAGCCATCTTGTTTTGGCACGAGGGTTTGGTTTACGAAGAGGGTGTTTCCGTTTACCGAGAAACGCAGATACACATCGGCCCACTGGCTTTCGGCCTTTAATGTGAGCGGTTGGCGCGACAGAACATGATATGTTTGCAGCTTAACGTGCGTGCCAGCCGTGAGCAGCGACACGTTGGTGATGTTGTTTAGCCATGCCCGTCGTGGGTATATGAAGTTGTCTTCGATGAAGTGTATGTTGTGCGTGGTTTTGAAAGTGTCGATTACTTGCGGCTTAAAATCCGTGTCGGCAACGAACAGGTGCTGCCCGCTAAGGGGCAAGCGCACCTGGCCGTACGTGGTAGGCACAACCAATGTGTTGTCGGTTGGGCGATAAACAATTTGCTTTGGCGTGCGTGCATGGGGCAAAGCGCATGCAGAAAGCAACAGGCCTAGGGCGAGGGTAATGCTTCTTTGCGTCATGATTATATGAATTGAATGCCCATCAAGGCCACAGCCGCATTGGGCGAAGCGTTAGATAGGCGTATTTCCAAACGGTTGGTGGTGATGCCTTGCCCCTCGAACGGCACATCTACCGTGGCCTGATAGTTATTGGTAATGGTGACATGCGTGTTGGGCGAGGCAATAATCTCGATGCCGTCTACACATTGAGGCATGCGGTTGTCGGCGTGTCCCCATTGAACGGTTTCCATCGGATGGTCGTAATCCACGTCGGTAAACAGCTTAATGCCCTTTATCTGCTGTTCGTTTTCCCACGTAAAAGTTAGCGTGGGTTGCTTGTCGTGTAAGGTCGCAACCCATGCATTGGGCTTGTTTACGGGCCGATAGGGCGGTGCGAGCAAGTTTTCGGGAGCGAAACAACGCAAACCGGGCGTTATTTTCATGGCGATGTTGTAGGCCTTTTCGCGCCTTTCTGGACACCAAAACTCAAAACTCTCTACGCCGATGTGGGCAGGCGGTTCTTGTTTGCCCCAGTTGGACACAGCCGGAAGGCACTTGTTGAAGGTTGCCATTACGCCGCTAATGATGCTGTTGCATGCTTGCAGTGCCACGTGTTCGTTCTTCATGAAGCACACAAAGGCGTAGCAGTCTGTTGGGATGCGGCATTTAAAGGCTAATGTAACCTCTTGTTCGCCCGCATGCAATGGCAGCTCAAAGGTTTCTAACGTTTGGTCGGGGGTGTGATTAAAGGGCTTGCTGCTAATGCGTAGCTCCACTTGCAGGCTTGTTTCTTGGCTGGCTCGGAGCCAAAGGCTGATATTGGGCATTGCGCCTTTGCTTATCGGGAGCATCTGTGCTGCCGAATGTACCAGCGTTTTCCACTCGCCACTGGGTGGCAGTTGGTCTAAAACCAATGTAGACGATGCTTTGATGGTGGCTGTTTGCAGGGCGTTGTTGGCTATCTGCACATCGGTTTGCGGCAGGTAAACGCCATTGCGCGTGAGCAAGGTTTGCAATTTGGCCATGTGTTGCTCGTCCATCAGTTCGTCTGGTGTGCAATTGTGGTGTATGCAATATGCCGCGGCTGTTCCCACTGCTTCGCCACCAGCGGCGCAAGTGGCCATCACTCGCGTTGAGGCGAAGGCCACATGGGTGGCGCTAATGATACGCCCGGCCAGAAAAAGGTTGTCTAAATGCGGCGTGATGTAGCAGCGGTAGGGAATGGGGTAGATGCCTTTGGCATGCCATTGTGTGCAGGCATTCTTCTCTTTGCTAAACACGCCGTCGGCCGGATGCAGGTCGAGCGACCATCCGCCAAAGGCAACTGCATCGGGCTGCATGCGCTGTTCGATGATGTCTTGTTGGGTAAGCATGTAATAACCCACGAACCTTCTGCTCTCTCGTTTGCCCGGAATGGCACCTGCCCACTCTAAGGTGAGGTTGCGCGACTCGGGAAAACGGCCGGAGTTTTTAATGTAATTCCAAATGCCGTACACCACACTGAGCAGCCGATATTTCACTTCTTCTGTGTCTTTGATGGTGTCTAGTCGGCCTCCGTACTCAATCCACCAGTATTTGCAGCCTGCTTCTTTGGTTGAGAAATACTCGGGATTGTGTATCTTGTTGATGCTACTTTCCACTTCGTTGATGCTAAGTGCAAAATGTGGGGGCACATATTGCACGGGCTTTCCTGCATCTTTGATGTAGAAGAAGATGGTGTGGCCCAGCTTTTCACCGTATGTTTCTTTGTTGGGGGCGAACTTTTCGCCAAACTCTTCGGCATCTTCTGCCCCTTGCCGATACTGGGCTCCAGCCATGTAGGCCAACAGTCCGTCGCCCGTTGCATCACAAAACAGCTTTGCGTTAAAGTGGTAGCGGGTTTCGTTCTGTGGGTTATAAGCCGTTACACTGGCAATATTGCGCGAACCTTTTTTCTCAATGTCGTAGACCACGGTGTTGAGAAACAACGATATGTTCTTTTCAGCCAGCACCTTGTCTAGTAATACAGTGTCGAAGATAACGGGGTTTCCTTCCTTGTTGCGGTAGGTGTTTTCAACCAGTAATTCGTTTAGCAGGCCGCCTCCTCTTGCCCAGCGGTTGTTGTTGCCCATGTGTGACGTTGCGCCCAGCACCCATAGCCGCACTTCGCTTGATGCGTTTCCGCCCAGCACGGGTCGGTCTTGCACCAGCGCAACGCGAAGGCCTTGTCGGGCGGCAGCTATGGCAGCGCATACGCCAGCCATGCCTCCGCCTGCCACAAGCAGGTCGGTGTCGATGTGTTGAACGCGTTGTGTGCGTTTATTGTTTTCAAATAGTTCTTCAATCATTGCTAGTTCTTGTTTTCATTGTTTTTTTAATGCTCCATGTTAAGGCCACTCCAATGAGCATAAAGCAAGCCCCAGTGCCTGTAACCAGCATGGTATGCCCCTCGGAGAGCAGTCCTAGCAGGGCGATGGCAAGGCCGATGAAGGATATTCCCAGGCCTATGATGCGCTTACTGTATGTGTTTTCGCTTTTGGCTTCGGCTTGTGCTTGTGCCGTTAGGGCGTTGCGCTTGGCGTTGTTGGCTTGTTCCCATGCGGCATATTCGGCATAGCGGTTACTGGTTTTACCGGTCAGTATAAAATAAATCTCGAAGGCTGCGAGCATGATGATGGGCAAGGCGCAGCCGAAAACCATTTCGCCCGTGTGACTAAACGTAAAGCCTGTTAGGACTGGCACTGCGAACTTGAACACCACATTCACCATTAATGTGGTGATGGTGGTGGCCAATACCGTTGAGCCGGTTTGCCGGCGCGAGAATAAAGTCCAGATAACGGGCAGGTAGAGAGGAACACCTGTGAGGGCTGCTAGGCTGATAACAACATTCACAACCCCACCCATGTGCTGTATAAGCAGCGCTATGAGTATGCTTATAACGCCAAAAGCCACTGTGGAAAGACGCGCCACAAGCATAAGCCGCCGTTGCGAGCTATGCGGATAAAGGCGTTTGTAAAGGTCGTTGGTCACTACGCCCGATGCAATGTTGAGTTTCGAGTTCATCGCACTGGTGGTGGCGAATATCATTCCGCCTATCATCAAGCCTAATATGCCTTTTGGCAGCACTTCTTTGCACATCATCAGATAAGCGCCTTCGCTCTCCATCACGCTCAAAGAGGGATTAAGCAGGTAGTAAACCATTGGTGGAAGCATCCACAATATGGGGCTAACAAAGTACAAAGCAGCGAAAAACCAACCCACACGCTTGGCATCGGTAGTGGTGCGAACGCAAGTGAAGCGTTGCACGTAGGCCCAGTTTCCGCCAAGGAAGATGGCGTTATAAAGTCCGAATGCGAGGATGAAAAGTAGGGGATACTCGTTGACCGTGAGCTGAAAGTATCTGCTTGGCAGTTGTGATAGGAGTGCATTGAGGCCATCAATGCGTTCGAGCGACAGCGGAACCACAATAATGATGGCTGCCATAAGGATGAAGAACTGCAATACATCAGTGGAAACAACGGCCCAAAGTCCGCCTGCCGACACATAGAGTATGCAGAATACTCCCAAGAGAATGATGCAGAGGTTGAGGTTTAGTGCTGTGGAAACCTCCACAATCTTGGCAACGGGATAGAGGAAGGATGCCGTGAGAAAGAGTGAGATGAAGAGAAATAGGAAGGTATAGGTCTTTTGGATATGTACGCCTAGACGTTTGTCGATGTATTCGGCCACGGTGAGCGAGCCTGTGCGGTGCCATCGTGGGGCAATCCATGTGCCCACGAGCAGCCCGGCCAAGGCCATTGTCCATTGTATGCTTATAGCTACCCAGCCATGCAGGTAGGCCACAGAACCCCAAACGACAAAAGTGCCGGCCGAGAAGAAACTCATGAAGAGCGAAAGACCGCTGGTTTGCCAAGGAACAGCGCCGCCTGCAGCGAAGAAGGAGGTTATGTTCTTGCCTTGTTTAGAAAATGCCATACCAGCTGAAAGCACGCCAATGGTTAATAAGATCATCATTATTGTATCGATAGGATTCATTGTTATAAAGATTATTGTAAAGGTGTGTGTAATATATGTAGTTATAATATGCGACAAAGATATAATGAATAAATGACATATAAAACGCAAAAAACGAATATTTACGCAAACGTTTGCAGATAGATTAGTCTATAAACAGAAATAAAAATAGTTTTTACAATACGCCAGTTCATGATAAATTCAGAATGTAAATAGTTCTACCTATCTTGACTTTCATACATATGTAGGAAAAGGCTCGGAGTTTATTCTCAATTTATAATTAGTATCGAATGAACTCAAAATCTCATTCATTTTACTATATAAACTATTTTACTTTACATAATACAATGAGGCAAATCGTAAGATATTTTTAATAGCTTTACAAAATTATTCAGCAGACATTTGTCTTTGCTATGAAATATGAGACCTCTGCAAAACTATTCTCCTAAAAGTTTTCCCATATCAGCCATAATTGGTACCCTTATGGTATGAAACAGAAGCCCTCCTCTCCCAATTTTGCCGACATGTTCCTCGGCCATCGCAAGGCTAAGTATACCATCTTCTCTCAGATAGACCAGATTATCAAATAGAATCCACTCCGGGGTATCATAGAAATCGCCTATACTAAGGGCTATAAATCAACAGGCCGTCCGAGTTATGACAGCCAGCTACTATTCAAGACCTAACTTCTGCATACATAGTATGGGCTGAGTGATGGTGAGGTTTAGAACCAGGTGAACGACCATCTCTCCTTCAGTCGCTTCGTCGATTTGGGCATAGAAGATACTGCTCCCAACAGCGCAACCATCTGACGTTTCCGAAACACATTGGTAGAGGCCGACCTGTACGACATGGTCCTGAATGAAATCAACCACCAGCTTGAAGTGAAAGGTGTTATCGTCAAGTGCGGTGCCATCGTTGGCACAAGTATCACGGATACTCCCCGCCGTCCCCGTGGCCGGAAGGAGTATGAGGTGATGGAGGATCGTCACGAGAAAGATGAGGGGGCCTCGGAAGAAGCCATGTTCAAGGAAATTGTCATGCCCAATGTGGACGGAGAGGCCTGGTGGGGCAAGAAGATGGGAAAGCTCCACTTCGGCTACAAGCGCCATACGGCAACTGACGAGAATGGTCTGGTTCTGGCCGAGGAGACAACGGCTGCCAATAAGAGCGACATCAAACATCTCGAGACATCGCTGGAGAAAACCAACCTCCTACAAGGTACGCCTGTCTATGCCGACAATGGCTATGACTCGGTGGAGAACAGGGAGACGCTGGTCAGGATGAAACTTAGAAGCCGCATCATGCACAAAGAGTACCAGTGGCCGTAAGATCACGGAAAGGGAACAGCGTATCAATGTTGCCATCTGCAAGGTCAGGTATAGTGTTGAGCGTACATTCAGCTCCATACACAGATGGCTCCTTGGAGGAGTAGAAAGTGGCAAAGATACATGTGCAGCACATGATAGAGGCCATGACATACAATCTTTATTGAGCCCAGGAATAATTATGTCCAATCCTCTCAAATAAGGGAAATATGGGATGAAATAAGACGCTACGGACCATTTCTCAACTTATGCTCCGCTTTTATGCTTTTGTTGGTAGGAAGGAGTGGGTGAAGCGTGGTTTTGCAGAGGTCTCAATATATTTTATATTAGAATAAAATTATGATATAGGCTTAACTTATTTGAATGCATGATTTTTTACAAAATTGTCATTGATATATAATTTTGGATTAGCTACTTGGTTTTATGACTATGCAAAATGTTAAAAGAGAATTTGTACTTTTCGTAATAAAAGAGAGCGTATTTAAAAATATCTATTATCTTTGCATTATTAATTGAATAAGATATAGTCTTATATCAAGGATTTACAACACACTAATATTGCCACATAAGAATGAAATCATCTAAAACTACCATTAAAGACATAGCTAGAGCTTTAAGAGTTTCTGCTGCTACAGTTTCACGTTCATTAAATAATAGTCATGAGATAAGTGAGGAAATGCGCAGACTTGTATTAAGCAAGGCTAAGGAATTAAATTATAAGCCTAATATTAATGCTAGAAATTTATTGAGGCGGCGTACAAACATGATTGGAGTTGTAGTTCCAGAATTCACTACTTTTTTCTTTTCTGAAATTATTATTGGAATTCAAGAGGTTCTGAATGCAGAAGGTTATCAAGTATTAATATGTCAGTCAAGTGAATCAGGAGTTATAGAGCGTCAAAATATCGAAATGTTAGAATCAAGTATGGTTGAAGGTCTTATAGTATCGGTAACCAAAGACGCCCAAAATATAGATCTTTATAATCGTATCATCACTGACGGAACACCTATAGTATTTGTTAATCGTGTGCCTCCAAAGCTACAGGCAACTCAAATTGTTATTGATGATCGTAAATGGGCTTTCAAAATTGTTGATCACATGATACGTTGTGGATACCGGAATATTGCACATCTAGGGGGCTGCCAAAATCTTTCTGTAACAAAAGAGCGATTACAAGGTTATATAGATGCTTTATCTGCACACAATATCCCCATTCAAGAAAAATATATTATGTACGTTGGAGTGCAGCAGGAACATGCAAAAGTAGGGGTAGACTATCTTCTTAGTCTCAAAAAACGTCCAAAAGCCATATTTGCTATAAATGATTCTATCGCTATTGGGTGTATGCTTGAATTACGTAAGCGAGGATTGCGTATTCCACAAGATATGGCAATAGCTGGTTTCTCAGAGTCACCCATTGGTAGAATTATGGAACTCACTAGCGTAGCACAACCCACGCTTGATATGGGTAAACTTGCAGCACAACATCTTCTTCAACAGATAAGAGGATTAACAACTCCAACAGAAACTATTGTGTTAGATGGGAAACTAAATATAAGAAAGTCAAGCTTACCCATAGGAAAAAGAAAATAATAAGGGCATGATACATTATAAAAAATAAGTATAATAGAGCAGTATAATTGATATTTCTATTAAACTATACATTGTTAAACGAAAGTACACAACAGACATGTGCAAATTTTTCAGCCTTGTATGAGTCAACGATGTAGACATTGAACTATAATTGCATTATAAACAATGTCATTTTACACCATAATCTGTACTATTTCATCGTGTGAAATGAGTCTAATTACACGACCATTTGGGTCAAATCATTTTGCCTTTCAATATCATCCGTATTGATATCTCCAATTACCAACAAAACAACTAATTTTATTTCTAAGGATAACTACTCCCCTCTCTCTTCGGAGAGGGGCCGGGGGTGAGGCTGAAGAGGGCTGGAGTTGAGGCTTCTTCTCCCCCATTTCATCGAACATTATAGGCTCCAATGATTAATTCTTTGCCTTTACTGGTGCGCTGTTTCGTTCTGATTCTTCAACCATCTATAATATTCACATGCAGCAAGCAGAAAGGCACCAACGCCAAAGTTGGCTTCAGAGGCAGCATTAACCATTTGCCCAGGAATGGCCTTTTCACCGATAGGCTGAACATATCCCACATGACCATCGGGCTGAAGTGCCTTTGTACTGAGGTAGTTCCAAGCGCGTTGAATAGTCTTTTTATACGATTTCATCGGCAAAACTCCATTATTTACGCCCCAAAGTAGACCATAAGTAAAGAAAGCAGTGCCACTCGTTTCGGGACCAGGTGCCTGTCTTGGATCCATCATCGAACGTGTCCAATAGCCCTCATGTTGCTGGAGTTTAGAGACCGCTTGAGCCAAACGGCGATACTTTTCGACGAAAAAGGCGTAGTGACGATAGTCTTTTGGCATATCCTGTAGCACCTTTGCGAGGCCTGCCAAGACCCATCCGTCACCGCGAGCCCAAAAGTCTTTGCGCCCACGTAGCGTCTTATGTTTAGGGTAAACATACTTTGCATCGCGGAAATATAGGCCCGTTTCAGGGTCTAACATAATGCTATCGGCATAGCCAATGCAGTCATAAAGCTTATCGAGATATTTCGTTTCACCCGTTAAACGATACATCTTTGTCATCACAGGCATAACCATATAGAGTGCATCAGCCCACCACCAATAATCGTTTTCCTTTGAGTTTGCCATGTAATTCATCACTTCTTTAGCGCGTGAAATCATGTGTTCTGATGGTGCAATATGATAGAGATCAATGTATGTTTGGAAACAAATCTGCCAGTCACCAAATAGTACATGATACTGATCTTCACCGTAAAGTTTGTACTTCCAAAGCCTTGGATCTTTCTCTGTTGCACCCTCCCAATGATTAAAATTGGCCCATTTCATCGAATAATCGATATAATCTTGTTGTGGGATTAGCTTCACAACTTCCATATTTCCGGTATGATATGCAGCATCATCCCAAAAGGCTCGCGTCTCAGGTTTATGTCGTTTCTGCCAGTTGTTATTTACGCGTTGGATGATTTCGAGAACGTTCTCAGCTGTCATTTGCTTGGCTTTCAGGGGTACAACCGCCAGCAAAATTGCAAATAAAATAATAGATTTTTTCATGTTTTATCGTATCGTTAGGATTAGTGGATGTTTGAGATTGGCGAGCGATTCTTGGCATTCGAGCGTCCAATGTGCAAACGTTGGCATGTCATAAGCACTCCAAGCAGAACCAAAATAATAGGTAAAGGGCTCACCATGATAGTTCTTTTTTAAGCCAAGAGCATGGTTGATGGTTTCAAATTTACCGGTTTCATCGACACCATTAGGGTATAACAAGCCCACAAAGATAGTTGAGCCCCAAGCCTTTTGATTGTCAGTTGGGTCGGCATAGGCAATGAAATCTTTGTCTATTTTGAGTTTATTCTCTCCACGAAGTACAAGACCTGTGGCTAAAGTTTCAGGTGTATTGAGCTGGTCATACCATACCGTCATGCGATTGAAATGTGTTGCTTTATCAAGGGAAATCAAGCGATGTTCAATCACACCATCGGCATTTGGCGCAAAGTTTAATAGCAAAGTAAATCGTAAAGGCCCGTTATCCAATATCTTAAAATCATGGTAACAATAAGGAAAAATAAGTTTATCATGCCTCATGATTGCAGGCGTTCCACAGCCTAAAGTGGGTCCAACGCCATAAGCATCCATGCCTGTTCCGTGGTCAAGATGAAAGGAAGTATGCCGATCAATGACTGCTGCTTCATCGCGTTTTCCGGCTTTTTGGAGTGAGTCCTCTTTTAGATTGCCTTGATAATCGTCTGTATAGCGGCGCTGAAGTACAAGATCTGGTGTATTCTTTGTCCATACATCAATCCCAAAAGAGCGTTCACCCGTTTTCTGAAGTGCCGGTCCATAGACACGGAATCCACATCGATCATTCTCCCAAGCGATGTCATCTTTTCTAATTTTATATTGCTTTCCATAAACCCAAGTGCGTGTAGTTGTAGGCTGTTTTGATTCTATTACATAGGTCATTTGCCCTGAAGGAGGGATATTTACCTCAAAGATTAACTTGCCATCATACGTGAGTTGACAAGGTTGTTCAAGTCCGGCTGCATTGAGAACCCGTAGGGGTGACGTCGCTTTGACATTCATTTTAGCTCTAATAGTGTCGGCAGATAGGTCCACCAATTGATGCCGTTCATGAGCCAAGGGGTTGGTAATTGTGACATAAATATCCTTTGCTTGGGTCGTGCATAGACTAAAAAGCAAGAATAATAAAGATGTTATTTTTATCGATTTCATCGTTTTTTTATCTATGTTTTACCACTTATCACGCGTTTGAATATTATCACCCCAACGATGATCTTTTGGGAAAGGTTTCCCATTCCAAGCCTTTACTTGTGTCCAAGGCTGTGGAGCGTCTGTCCAAAACGGATGATTAGCCGGGAGACCTAAAGGCATAAAGGAGAGCGAAGTCATGTAGAGTGAGCCATTGTTTGTATACCAATCGGCTGTCTCGGGTTGCGAACCACAGAATCCTATCGTAAGAAATCCTTTCTGATTATAGTTATTTTGATGGTCAAACATGCGGTGCATCACTTGTGTTAAGGCCGCTCTGACCTGACCATTGGAGAGTTCTTTCGGCATCTTTTGATACCAAGCTAAGAGTGCTAAGGGTTGCATGGCAGCAAGACGATAGGGAGTTGAGCGTCCAATTACAGGGAAAGTACCTTCTGGAGAGATAAATCTTTCTAAGATAATGGCATACTTCTGAGCTCGCTTTAAGGCACGATCGAAGTACTTGTTATAGTCTATTCTGGTATTTACTTTGGCATCAATCATAGCCTGAAGTGTCTCAAGATACATCGCATGAAACACGTAACTACTATAGTAATCAAAGGCAAAGACTGGGCCATCTGCATACCAACCATCTCCAACATACCATTCTTCTACCTTGCGACATGCCATATTTACGCGGAAGTTATCACATCCTCCACCCGCCTTTGCAAGGAAGCTTTCTATGGTAGAAGCAAAGAGAAGCCAGTTCGTATAGGGTGGATCTATGCGACGAAGTCTTTGAAATTCCTGGAAGTATCGACGTTTAGTTAGACTGTCAAGTGGCTGCCATAGTGTGTCATAGGCACGCAGAAAACTCTCTGCAATGTATGCCGCGTCAACGAGATTCTGGTCAGAAACGCCCCAACATAGATAGTCGGGAGAAGATGGATCAACGGCATTTCGGTAGCTTGCTAAAGCCCAATCACGAAGCTGTTTGCGTTGTTTGGCCTCGTCAGAACCATCATCTGGCAGTGCTAACCAGGGTGCAATTCCGGCCATAAGTCGCCCAAAAGTCTCCATGAATACTACCTTTCGGTTTCGATTATCGAAGCTGGGACTGAACTCAGTCAACATGTTTTGTTGCAACTTTCCATAGGCCATATTCTCTAAAACGGGTCGAGCCATCTTGTAAGCTTGGCCTACCCAGTAGTCGCGGTCACATGGTTTTGGATTCTTTGCAAAGCCTTCTATGCATGCGAAAAGCATGAGAAGAACGATTAATCTCTGTTTCATTTCAAGGTATATTTAATGTTATTTATCAGTTGTTTTGAATCGATTGTCATCACAATACGATAGAGATTGTCTCCCCAAACCTTGTGTAAAAGAGAGTCCATCTTACTGCTAATGTCTTCTATTTTGATGGTAACTTGTTGATGAGGATAAAGGAGTTGGTTTTCTCCAAGCTGCAAAACACCACGTCGAATCATGACAGGTTGCACTGGTGTTAAAAGCATAATGCGTTGTGGTTGCATCCATTTGTCAAGCTGATAATGCTCATTTATCTCGATGGAATCGCCTCTTTTTAAAGACAAACTACGCTTCCACGTCTTCACTTCTGCCTCTTTTGGGTAGGCTGAAGCAATATCCATTGCAAGCGAAAATGGCTCATATTGCACCTTAGTTGCATGGTAGTTAGCACCCTCATGTTGGTCAAAACCATTTATTTGTGGTAGGTTATGATAGGCTGATTGCATTGTCCATATCTCGTAACGCTTAGCAGAAAAGGTGGCTGAAGTGTATTCACCCACCCCAGGATCAATAAGTAATGGTCTTGCATTGGCATAGACAATAAACGATCCAATGTCGTTATGATTATGGCTCTCTCCATTTGTTCCACCCTTCATTGCGACATAAAACGTCTTATGATTCTTAAGCTTTCGCCGCGCCGTCATTATCTGAAGATTAGGTAACCAGACGCTTTCGAGCTTGGGTTCACACGGCTTTTCACTTTGCAGTTGACGCAGTTTTGTGAGCAGAAATAACTCACGTCCGAGTGTAGGAAAGTTGCCACTACCTGCAAAAAGCTTTGCCGGCTGTCGGAAAAAGCCTTGTTGTTGCGCTATCCATGCAGCGTAACGGCGCATAGTTATGTCGTCAGTCCACAAAGCAAAAGGATAGAGAACGTTGAGTTGAACGACTGCATGATTGTCGTGAGCATCGGCAAAGTTCACGCAGAAACCATTGCCTATATACATCTTATATATGTAGGATGCCATCGCCTTTACTTTCAAATTAGAGGCAAACTCCTTAGTAGTTAGTCCGAAACTTTCCATCAATTCGATGCAATCAAAGAGTGAACCTGCGGCACGATCCCAATAGAAAGTGCCTTCATCACAACCTCCATCATTCGGATATCCATCTATAAACGTCTGCAAAGCTGCCTTAATTTGTCGGATGGCTTCACGTTTCTTTGTCTCGTCTTTCTCACTTATCAACACTGCAGTTAGCCAGTTAGAACAAATCCAAGGCGTCCAGTTCATGCGACTATGTTTCCACCAATAGTTTGTGTTTAGTGCGGGATTAAGCAGTCGTTTGTCGATTTCTTTATCAATCCTTTGCTGCATTTCGTCTCCTAATCTGTCTGCCAACATGTAACGAATCCACGCAACTAACCCTGCTGTTTCGGCATTAAAGAGGTCAACAGTCTGGTCACTTTCCTTTGGATAATCAGGCCCATAATGTGCCGGAATGCCCCACCATGGTTCACCAAGAAGGTTATTCAAGCCTGCAATTAAATCGGGAATAAAGCGCCCTTTGCCTTCAATAATCTCACCCATTGCTATTGCTGCGAGCTGTGTTCGCTTTTGAAAACAAAGTTGTTCATAGTGTGTTCGGTTTCCCTTATGCCTAAATTCACCGAAAACAGAGTCAGGAATTGAGGCCCAAGGCCTACCCAAATATTCATTGGCATAGGCGATATAGCTTTGCCGCATGACCTCAGGAACAGCGTCTTTCCAATAGTTTGACGTGCCCGTTGGCAGCATTGTCTGCGCATGAATCATAGAACTCGTCAGACAAACAAGGGTTAGTAGTATCTTTTTTAGTGTTATCATGTTTGATGATTTGAAGTCGTTTAAGCATCAAAGGCTATGGTTTTAGCGTCCAACGCTCTATCCAATGGATAACAGGTTGTTGCTTTTCAAACGTTATTGGCAGCCAAATATATCGGCCATCACTCGGGTGATTAGGTCGCCAAACGTCTGCCATGAAGACATAACGGGGCTTCTTTCGTGTGCCCAATGAGATGACATAAGTTCCTTGACCGCCAAAGGTGATGTTAGCTTTCGGCCCCCGACATGGACTACTTACTTGTGTCCAAGGTCCTTCTATGCTATGCGCGAAGAACATACGCGCCTTATTTGGCGCCCAACCTGTACATCCGCTGGTGATCAACCAGTATGTATCTTCGTGCTTAAATAAGGCAGGTGCTTCGTTCTGTCCACCCGGATCAACGCGCCAGTAGCGGCCCGTGTGATGAAGATAATCGTCAGTAAGTTCTGCAATTTGAATCGTAAGGTTGTCTTCCGAAGCATAGATGTGATAGGCCTTTTGATTGTCATCTACAAACAAGGTCTGGTCTCTTGCCATCTGACCATGGGCTAAATCGCGGTCAACAAAAAGTCCTTTACCAATGAGTTCGCGCCATTCGGGAGTCCACCAAGCCATTTTTAGGCCCGCGCTATAGGTCGTACAATCGAGTGATTCGGGGAGATTCACAGGGCGAATGCCGGGACACGAACGCGAAGAATAGAGGAAAGTGTAAGGTCCTTCGGGCCGTTTGCTCACAGCAACTCCATAGCGTGCTGCCGCATAGCCATGTCCTTTGCGTTCCAAATGAAACCACATGACAAATTGTTTTGACTTGGCATTATAGATCACTTTTGGTCGTTCGATGATGCAACCACGCTCAATGTCACTGCCTTTTTCGTCAGATACGGCCAACGCCACACCGCAATAAGTCCATGAGTTAAGGTCTTTCGAGCGATAACAAGTAACCCCCACCCTTGCAGAATTAGTCGAATCGGCCTTATGTTCACCGAACCAATAGTATGTTTTCTGATATTTCATGACACCACCACCATGTGCATTGATGTGAATACCACGGTTGTCGGGCCATAATTTTCCTGGAAAGATATCGGCTTTTGCTCGTAAACATCCAATGATAGAGAGCAGAAGAGTTAATGATATGAGATAGGTTTTCGACATATAGGTTTGTTTTGGCAGATGCTTTTATGGGGGCTTAGACTATGATGTATGAGGAACGACAAAATCGCTCAATGGATATGGTGCGAGGTCTTAGGTTTACTGGCAAAATGATTTCAGGCATATTAGTCGATGATTTGAGGCACTTTATCTCATATTTCCTATGGTTTTATCGTGTCATTCCATTCAGTTTAAAAAGTCGTGTGTAGCAAACAAGCTGCCACCCTTAGTGAAAGGGGGCAGCAAGTGCTTTTATCTTCCTAACCATGCTTCAGGATTTAACTTTGCGGTTTCCTTGCGAAGCTGGAATTGAAGGATGTTATCTGAGCCAACAACACCAAGTGTTTGTCGGGTACTTACCTTTTGTCCGCGACTCACACTGACTGACCGCAGGTTGCAATATACCGAGATGAAGGCGCCATGTCGCACCATAACAACCATACTTCCGGCATAACCGAAGACGGCACTAACCTCTCCATCATAGATGGAACGAGCCACACAACCCGGATTTCCCTTTATGTTTATACCCTTATTGTCAAGGGTCACGCCGTTCAATCCCGTCACATTATATTGTCCGAAGTGGCTAACTACCTTATAACTTCCAGAGATTGGCATCGGCAACCGACCGCGGTTAGCCTCAAAACCACCACTAATCATGCGGTCAACGGTAGATAAGTGTTCGGCGTCATCCGCCTGTTTCTTCACCTCCGCGAGTTCCTTCTTTTGTCGATCAGCCTCAACCTTTGCCTTTCTTTCAGCAGCTTGACGCTGTGCTTCCGCCTCTCTTGCAGCCTGTTCTGCACGTTCTTTCTTCTCCGTTGCAGCCCTTGCAGCAGCCTCTGCGGCAGCTTTCTTCTTGGCTTCATCGGCAACTTGCTGTGCCTGTCGAGCCGCTTCAGCCGCTCTTGCAGCCGCTTCGGCTTCAGCTTTCAAGCGTGCTTCCCGCTCTTTTGCCTCCGCAATGCGTCGTTCATTCTCTCTTGCTGCGGCCTCTGCAGCAGCTTTTCTCTTGGCCAACTCAGCTGCCCGGCGTTGTGCGGCGGCTTTAGCGGCGGCCTGACGCTTAGCTTCTTCTGCAGCACGTGCACGTGCTTTCGCCACCTCTTGTGCCACTAATCGGTCAATCTGTGCATTGAGAGCAGCATCCTTTTGACGTTGTTCGGTGATGATTTTCTGTATCGTTTTCTGTTGATTTTGCAATGAAGCAACCACCTTTTTCTGTTCATCCTGCTGACCTTCAAGTGCTTCTTTCTCTTTCTTTCCTTTGTAAAGAAGATTACTTTTCTGTCCCTTCACCTGCTGAAGTTGCTTGTGTTTGCCATCCACTTGAGCCTGTTTCAGCTGCACCATCTGCCCTTGTGCCTTCTGAAAGTCGGCATATTCGCGCACAAAACGCAAGCGGCGGTACATCTGAGTGAAGGTTTTCGCCGAGAAGATAAACATCAACTTGTCTTGAACGGTCCTGTTATGAGCGAGATAACGCATAGACTTTATATACTTAGTCCTGCGATCTTGCAGTTGCTGTTCAAGCGTTTGGAGTTGTGCTTTGAGGATATTGATGTTCCCATTGATATGGTTTATGTCGCTTTCTATACCGTTAATGTTCTTCTGTCGCTCATCAATCTGCGAGTTAAGTGTAAGCAAAGTGTTGAGTCTTTCTTTCACATCAGCTTGATTTTTGCGTAAAGCCTGCTCTTGTTCCTTTATCTTTTTCTGGATGAGAGAGCGTTGTCCTTGCAGTCCTCGGATAGAGGCGTTGGTATAAACAACAGCGTTTTTAGTGGTCTTTACTTTCGTTTTTGCTGTTTTTTTTGAAGGTTTTGCTTTCTGTTCCTGCGTGGGACGTTGCTTTACGGCAGTCTTTTTCTGTGCCGACACATTACATGTCAGCAGACCAATCAATAGGATGAATACAATCTTTTTCATTTAAAACGTCATAATTTTGCCCAAGATATCGTTGGTTTCTATCCTTTTATATTTGCTCGATACAGTCGAGTTGGCATCCCAGTTGTCTTTCGTTGTCACCTCGTCCATGTCGAGTGTCACACGAACCGTCTTCTTTTGACGCATTGCAGTGGTAGTAAACGTGAAACTTTGTTTGGCAGGAAACCGCTTAACGCTTACGTTCATGAAGTTTGAATAGTCCCAAATGAGCGTAGAATTACCATGTTGTTGGCTTCTATATGCTACCTTTGTTTGGTCTATAATGCCACTCTGCTTGTTGGCATTCCACACAAAATCCATGTTGCCTTGATGCAGTGTGATAGGCGTTGTTGTGCCGGTGGTCTGCAAATTGGTTTCAAATTGGTGCAAGGAAACCTCGCTTAGACGGTCTGTTCCCGGTAGAAACAGCTGATTCCAAAATAGCGCTTGCAGACTATAGAAGTTCAATCCGTTGTTCTTTAAGAAGTCTAATTGGTTGTAATCTGCCTTGACATATTCCTTATGTAGACGGTCAATAACAAGTACATAGTTAGGAGTGAACTCCAATCTACCTACTTCTGTGCCCAACAAAGGAATGAAAAGTTGAATCCGAATAACCACATTCTTGCGCATACGAAGTGCTCCTGTCGCTGTGATATTCTTGTCTCCAATCACCAAATTAAACTTCATGTCACCCACAATATTCTTTGCATACACAGAGTTATCAGCCACTTTCTGTAAGAAAGCAAGCCTTTGCATTTCCGTGTTTGTGCCTGTTCTTGACGTCGTTACAGTCGTTGTGGTTGTTGCATTCGTTGTTTTCACAAGATTTTTCTTGGCTCCACATGCCGCAAGTAACATTGGTAAAGCCAATAAAACAAGTTTATTGTATTTGAATTTTGTTTTCATCTGTTATTTGATATATTTCTTTAAACGAATCTTTTTCTCAAGGATTGCCGTGTTTCCACTTCCAATTTTGAGTGCTTTATGCCAGTAATCAAGTGCTGTTTTTATGTCACCTAACTTCGCATATACATCGCCTGCATGTTCCCAAATGACTGAATTCTGGATGGAATCTGTATCGTTTTTGATAGCTAAATCGATATAGATCTTGGCCTCAGTATAGCGCTTTTGCAGGAACAATATCCATGCATACGTGTCGAGATATGTGGCATTTTTCGGCTCAGCTTGTACCGTTTTATAACTCATTTGCTCGGCTTTTTGCAGGTCATCTCCATTGATACTAAGGTAATAAGCATAGTTGTTCATGCAGTAAATATTATCACTTTTGTACGCCAAACAGCTGTCGTAAGCAGCATAAGCCTCCTTAAACTTATTCTCTTTCTGTAGATAATCGCCCATGATTGCATAGAGTTCTGCCACCATATTCCTATTGGATTGGTCGGTCACATGCCTCATTCCTTTGCGTATAGTCGCGACAACTTGCTTCGTGTTTTCAAGCTGAATATAAGCTAAACTCATGAAATAATAGTAGCTCATTTCATTCGGATCATAAGCCAATCCCATGTTACTTAGTTGGATAACTCGCGTGTAATCTTTCGATGACCACACGTCTTGTAACAACTGAATTCGAGCCCCTTTGTTGTCTGGATCAATGCTTAAGAGTTCAACAAGTGCACTATCTACTTGTGCCGTTGGCATCTTTTTTAAAGACATATAGGCTGCTTTCAGTTCGGCAATCGCTGCATCTTTGGGACTAACCTTCAGCACTTCATCAAACATTTTCAGCACTTTCAGACTGTCACCTCCCGTTTGTTCATTCGACTGAATGAATTGTCTTATCATGCTTTGCTTTGTCTTTGAGTCACTCTTATCACTCAAAAGGATGCGGTTCATAATAGTCTTTGCCTGCAAACTATCATTTACAGACACGTAATAGTCATACATTGCAGCGAGTGCCATGGCGTTATTTGGCTCCTCTTTCAATACCCCTTGGTATAGTGAAAAGGCTTCTTTCTTGCGGTCATTCTGCATGAGCCAGTTGCCTGTCATGACTCGAAAGTTCGGGTCGTTAGGGTAAGTTTCGCACAAGTTTTGTAGCGCTTTATAAGCTTGTTTCTTGTCACCTTTGAGCTCATATACACGCACTTTAGACAATGTTATGCCTTCACTATTACCCTCGTTTTGCTCTAATCGTTCAATCGTACGCAGCATATTATCGTAGTCTTTCTGCTGATTGTAGAGCTGAAGTAGCACTTGAAGCACATCCGAACGGTCGCCATGACGCTTCACTAACGCTTCATATACATCAATAGCCTTGGCATATTGCTGTGCATTAATATAGTTTTCAGCCAATTGTTCCTGATAGTCTTCATTGTCAGGAGATAGCGCATGAGCCTTAATCAAATAGAAAAGGGCCAACGAATCGTTTTTCTTTTCCGACTCAAATGATGCCAAATAATAATAGGCTTCAGCGGCATCAGGATTGAGTTTGATGCATTTTTGCAATAAACTATAGGCAGAATCATTCTTGCCGGCAGCCTCTGCAAGTATCGCATCCAAGAACATTGTGTTGTAACGCACGCTGTCTTCATAGCTCAATGAAGTCGTTTTATCCGATTGAATCGATTTAATTGCTTGCTTTTCGCGGTTAGCAAACGATGGGATTACTGCTGTTGCAGCCACCAAAACGATAGCTGTTACGACTATAAATTTATTGAATGACGATTTCAAAGCAATGTAGTTTTATTTTTATTTCACTCCAGTATGACCGTAACCTCCTGCTCCTCGCTCGGTCTCATCTAATATATCTACCGGTTCAAATGAGCCTTGTTCATGGCGCGCTATAACCATTTGAGCAATACGTTCGCCATCGTTGATGACAAAATCTGTATCAGAGAAGTTCACAAGTAGCACCATAAGTTCTCCACGATAGTCTGCATCAATGGTACCAGGAGTATTGAGTACGGTGATACCATGCTTCAAAGCGAGTCCACTTCTCGGTCGAATCTGCGCCTCAAATCCTGCTGGTAGGGCGATATACAAGCCTGTAGGAACAAGCTGACGCGCCATGGGTTTGAGCGTAATGGGACTGTCGATGTTGGCTCTAAGGTCCATGCCTGCACTCTGAGATGTGGCATATTCGGGCAAAGGTTGATGTCCTTTGTTTACTACTTTTATTTTCATTATTATTCCTTATAAGCCACAAAAATACGCAATTCTATGCAGATAATGTTATTTTTCAGCTTAAAAAGAAAGAAAATCCATGTTTTTACATTATATTTGTCGCATGAACTGGCTACAACTTATCAGTAATAAGAGGCTCGGACAAGAGCACCGTCATGCCGAAAGACATGATGATCGATCAGAATTTAAGCGTGATTATGATCGGTTAATCTATTCAGCTCCCTTCAGAAGATTACAGAATAAGACGCAGGTTTTCCCTCTTCCGGGCAGCATCTTTGTACATAATCGGCTCACACATAGCTTGGAAGTGTCGAGTCTCGGGCAGTCTTTGGGGAATGATGTATGCAAGCGTTTGAAGCTGAAACATCCTGAATTGCAAAACACTTTGTTTGAAGAGATTGGCACAATCGTTAGTGCTGCCTGCCTCGCTCACGACATGGGGAACCCTCCTTTCGGTCATTCGGGCGAGAAAGCCATACAGACTTTCTTCACCGAAGGAGACGGAAAGCAACTTAAAACCATAGTTTCCTCGCAGTTTTGGAACGACATTTCACACTTTGAAGGCAATGCAAACGCGTTTCGATTACTAACACATCGTTTCTTTGGAAGACGTCAAGGAGGTTTCGTTATGACTTATTCCATGTTGGCAAGTATCGTGAAATATCCCTTTTCAAGCAGTCTTGCGGGGGCACATGGAAAGTTTGGTTTCTTCGAAAGTGAAGCCAAAGATTATTGCAAAATCGCCGATGAATTGGGCTTAATTCGCTTATCTGAGCCCGGAGAACCATTGAAATTTGCTCGTCATCCGTTAGTTTATCTCGTTGAAGCTGCCGATGATATCTGCTACGAAATCATGGATATAGAAGACGCCCACAAGCTAAAGATCTTATCGTTTGAGGAAACTGCCAACCTGTTATTAGGCTTCTTTGATGACGAAATGCGTGGAGAAATAAAGAAACGCATACGGGAAGAGGAACTAACGGATGCCAATGAACAGGTTGTTTACATGCGTGCAAGCGTCATCGGTAAACTTGAAAATGAATGCGTTAAGACCTTTGTTGAACACGAAGATGAAATCCTTCATGGCACGTTTAAAGGCAGTTTGATTGATAATATCGCACCACTTCAGCGCGAAGCCTATCATCGTTGTACGCAAATTTCATATCAAAAAATCTATCATAGTAAGCCTGTTCTCGACATAGAACTATCGGGTTATAAGATTATGGAGACGCTAATGCGCGTGTTTGTTGAGGCGGCTGTCAACCCCAAACGATTCTACTCTCAACAACTTATCCGTCGTGTCAGCAGCCAATATGATATCCATAGCGATAATCTTGAAACGAGAATCATGGCTGTTATCGACTTTATCAGTGGCATGACTGATGTATATGCGCTCGATATCTACCAGAAAATTAATGGCGTTGCGCTCCCCATCGTGTAGTGGATAGACGCTGATAGCGGGGTGGGTAAGTAGAGATAAAGCCTCACCCCCAGCCCCTCCCCGAAGAGAGAGGGGAGTAATTACCCTTAGAAATGGAGGAAGTTGTTTTGGGGGTAATTGGAGATATCAATACGGATGATATTAAAAGGCAAAATGATTTGAGGCAAATGAGCGTGTAATTTGACTCATTTCACACGATGAAATGGTGCAAATTAATCGATGAAATGGCGCATTTTGTTTTATCAGATGGCACACATAAGAAAATGATGGATAAGAGAAGAAAAGAAAATGGCGGGCAAAAGGAACGATGAAATCGGCCTTTTTAACTGACAAGCGCCATCTTTTTAAGATGCAAGAACTATCCCTTCAACATGCAAGCGCTATCTTTTTAACTGACAAGAACTATCTCTTCAACATGCAAGAACTATCCCTTCAACAGATAAATCTCATCATTTCATCGATTTACAGATAGCAATAGCGAACGCCTATCGACACTCTTCAAGTTGCCCTGTGACTGAATTGATAATGAAACCACGCACAATCACATCGGTGGGAACAAGTGGATGGCGACGTATAGTGTCAACCGTTTGCCGTACAGAAGAGGCGGTATCATGGAATCCTTCAAGCCATTTGTTTAGGTCAATCCCGCAATGTTGGATGGTTTCAAGCGTCTTTTCATCGATTCCTCTCGCAAGAATGTGTTCACGAAAGGCCTCAAAACTCATGTGGCATGCACCGCATTCAGTGTGTGCAATGACCATAATCTCGCGCACATCCAATTCATAAATGGCCACCAACAGACTGCGCATGGCCGAATCAAAGGGAGAGATGACAAGCCCACCTGCATTCTTTATCAGCTTCGCATCACCATTTTTAAGTCCTAAAGCAGCAGGAAGGAGTTCGGTAAGTCGCGTATCCATGCACGACAACACAGCCAAATGTTTATCTGGATACTTTGAAGTAATAAACTGCTCATAGCCTTTTTGCTCAACAAACGTTGCGTTGTAGTTTAGAATTTCATCAATCATCATCTTGCATTTTGAGTATAACAATGTTGCAAAGATAAGGATTAAATTCTGAAATCAAAACTTTCTTTCATTCTCAAATAAGCGTTTTCTTGTTATGAATTCATATTGTTTGTGACATTTTATTTTGCATTTTGTATAGAAAACGCTATTTTTGTAACCGATAACATGAAATTAATCTCAAAAGAAATAGACAATGAAAAAGATCCAAGCAGCCCTCAAACACACGCTATTAACAGCTGGTTTGGCCTCTACCATGACTCTTTCAGCCTCAGCACAACAGGCGAATGAAGACGCAAGACCCAATCCTCTGTTGGTTTATAGCGACTTAACTTTCAAAGCACCAAAGTTTGATTGGATTGAAGAAACCGACTATCAGCCAGCACTTTTAGAAGCTATCAGTATGCAACGCGAGGCAATCAACAAGATTGTTAACAACAAAGCGAAGCCCACTTTCCTGAATACCATTGTGGCTTTTGAAGAAAGTGGTAAGATGCTTGACCACGTTTCAAGTGTGTTTTATTGCTTAACGAGCGCTGATAAGACGCCTATTATAGCACAAACCGAAAAGGAAATGACGCCCGTTCTTACCGATTGGGAAAACAAGATTACGTTTAACACAAAGCTGTTCAACCGCATCAAGTACGTCTACGACCACGAACGAAGCAAACTTAAAGGTGAGAACTTGAAACTGTTAGACGAAACTTATAAACAGTTTGTACGTTCTGGCGCCCTACTTTCACCCGAAAAGAAGGCAAGAATGGAGCAAATCAACAAACGTATTGCCGAACTTCAACAGCAATGGGGCACGACTTTGACCGATGCAACCAATCATGCGGTGGTATGGGTGAACAGCAAAGACGAACTGAAAGGACTCAGCGAGGCAGACATTGCGCAATGTAAGAAAGACGCAGAAAGCCGTGGTGGCAAGGCGCCTTATTGCATTGTGATTGTCAATACCACTCAACAGGCCATACTAACAAACTTGGAGAACCGCGACTTACGCCGCAGAGTGTTTGAAGCTTCAGTGCATCGTGCCGACGGAACAGGTGAGTTTAACACCTATCCCCTTGTAGTTGAGATAGCAAAACTACGCGCAGAGAAGGCTAAACTCATGGGATATAACAACTATGCAGCCTATTCTTTGGAGAACACTATGGCCAAAACGCCAGAAAATGTCTATGCTTTCTTGAAACAACTGATTGCATCTTATAAGCCAAAAGCCGACGAAGAGACGCGTGAAATTCAGGAGTTTGCACGTGAAACCGAAGGTAAAGACTTCACGCTTCAACCCTATGACCGCTTCTATTACTCGGCAAAGATGAAGAAAGCGAAGTATAACTTCTCCGAAGACGACGTCAAACCTTACTTCAATATCGATAGCGTTCTCGTCAATGGAGTGTTCTATGCCGCGCACAGAGCCTATGGATTGTCGTTCAAAGAGCGTAGAGACATCCCCACATATCATAAGGACATGCGTGTGTTTGAAGTCATAGACAAAGACGGAAAGCCTTTAGCCTTGTGGTATTGTGATTACTTCCGTCGCCCCACTAAACGTGGAGGAGCATGGATGAGCAGCTTTGCTAAGCAGAGCAAATACCGCAAACAACAACCTATTATATATAATGTGTGCAACTATGCAAAGGCACCTGAGGGGCAACCTACACTCGTAACATGGGACGAAGTGACTACAATGTTCCATGAATTTGGCCATGCTTTGCACGGGATTCTATCCAATTGCGAGTATAATTCGCTAAGCGGCACGGCCGTAGCACGTGACTTTGTCGAGATGCCTTCACAGTTTAATGAAAGCTTTGCGAGTCTACCTGAAGTGTTTAATCACTTTGCTCGCCATACTAAAACAGGTGAACCGATGCCCGAAACCCTAAAAGAAAAGATGCTGAACTCTATCAATTTCCAACCTGCTTACGCACTCGGTGAGAACTTAGGAGCCACA
Organism: Segatella salivae F0493; assembly: GCF_000477535.1. Classification (NCBI taxonomy): domain Bacteria; kingdom Pseudomonadati; phylum Bacteroidota; class Bacteroidia; order Bacteroidales; family Prevotellaceae; genus Segatella; species Segatella salivae. The sequence continues at coordinate 64,216 of NZ_AWGW01000032.1, read as the reverse complement.
TGTATTGACATGGCTTGGGCCATGTTGCCAGAGAAAGACATTCCAACGGCCGACAAAGCTGACGCTTTCCAGCAGCAAGCGCTTAAGGAAGTAGGACTATTAGACACACAGATTCCGCCACGATATGCAACTTCTTACTTCAATCATGTATGGGGAGGAGGCTATGCAGCGGGTTATTATAGCTACTTATGGACTGAAGTTCTCGCTGACAATATAGCCACTTGCTTTGCTAAACGCGGTGCGCTTGACCCAAGAACAGGCCAAGATTTCCGTGACAAAGTACTCAGTCGAGGCAATACAAAGGACCTCATGCAGACGTTTACTGACTTTACTGGTCTTAAATCTCCCGACACTTCAGCCCTTCTAAAGGCAAGAGGCATGTAACAACGAGCATTAGTTGAACGATTAGTTAAGATTGAAGATGCTGAAGATTCTTCTCAAATTATGGTGGATACAGAAGCGAAGAACGTTTGATTGGAAGCGTTTAGGGCTCTTTATCTACATGATGTTGTGTGTTATTGTGGGCTTAGGTGCAGGCTATTGGCAAGCAGGAGGTGAGCTTGACCAACTCACTTCGCGAGGCGGGATAGGGCTAATCATAGTCCCATTTGTGGTGATTTTGTCTCCTTTAGAGCTATGGATGAAGTTGCTCTTAAAGACAGATGCCGCAGGAATGGATGACTATTTGCGCTCCAAACCCATTCCAAAGGCCACATGGAATCACTTCCTGCTCGTGACGAATCTTGTTGATTATCTCAATTGGTTCATTCCCGTCATGGTGCTGATCATAGGCAAGACGCTCATGCCGATAGGCTATACACTTCTTGCTTTCTGCCTATCTCTGACACAAAACTTTGCAGATGGCTTGATGATTACAGGCGTTAGAAAGGCTCAAGGATGGGAATACAAGCTGCCATTATGGTTGATACTGCTCTTCTACTATTGCATTTCAGCGCTCTTTATGATATTTTTCATGCACTGGTTAGGCGCCATCGGCAGCACCATTGCATGGTTTTTTATCACATTAGGCTTTGGAATTAGCATCTATGTCTACCTTTGTTACGTCAAACATTACAACGAACAACGCAGTCAAACATCAAAGGTGGGCCGCATTGGAGGCTCATCTCTCTTCAGTATGGAGTATATTTCACTGCTTCGTTCAAAGCGATTGCTCAGAGGAGAACTACTACTTTTGGGCGTCATGTCACTGCAAGCATACATAAGAAGCATGGGAATGGACCCTGATAATGACTTAAATGGGGTTGAAGGCATATATGTTTTTATGACTATTATGTTCTCTTCGCTCATCTTAGGACAATGGGTTTTCTCCATAGAGGGTAACTTCTTTCACGGACTTATGACGAAACCCATCTCGGTTTTCGACATGCTTTGGCGGAAGTTTTGGTTCTTTATACTCCTAAATCTAACGGCAACTCTGCTGCTTGTTCCAGGCATATTCTTAGGCTATTGGTCGCCACTGATGGTGTTATCTGCATTTATTTTCTGTGCAGGAGTAAACCTTTTATACATGCCAACAAGTCTTTTCTCGAAGCGAATAGACCTCTTTAGCTCGGCATTCTTCAACTATCAAGGAGCCAGTATGGGTGTGAACGTCTATGCGTTTGTTATCATCATCCCGATTTTTATCTATATTTGTCTCATCGTTTTCATTGACAACACGCTCGTTGTTGATGCAATTCTCTCGGCTATCGGATTGATAATGCTGGCTTTTTCGCGCCCATTCATCCAATGGGTAGCCCATCGTTTCATGGCTAAAAAATACAAACGAATGGAGGATTTCATGAAGTAAAGAGCACTATCTGTCCTTCCCCAGGAGGGAAAAAGCGCCTTATGACACTCCCAAAAGGAGGAGAACAGACTCCAAAGTCTACCCTCTTTTTGAAGCGTTTGCATGAGTTGAGGTTATTATAAACTACAAAATATGAATTAAACAACATGGATATAGAAATCAAAGACCTAAAAAAGGTGTATGAAACTCACACCGTTGTCGACATTCCTACACTCGACATACACAGCGGAGAGCTTGTAGGGCTCGTTGGAAATAATGGGGCCGGCAAGACAACCCTCATGCGATTGATACTCGACTTGATTCAAGCCACCGAAGGATATGTTATGAGCAATGGCATGAAAGTAAACGAAAGTGAAGCTTGGAAGCAATATACGGGCTCGTTTATTGACGGCCGTTTCCTCATCGACTTCTACACTCCAGAGGAATATTTCACCTTCATTGGCAATGTATATGGCTTGAGTAAGGACACGGTTGATGAGCGGTTGGCAGCTTATAACATTCTAATGCACGATGAAATTCTGGGTACTAAGAAGTATATTCGTGACTTTTCAGAAGGCAACCGACAAAAGATTGGCATCATAGGTGCAATGCTTATCCACCCGAAAGTACTTATTTTGGATGAGCCTTTCAATTATCTTGACCCGTCATCTCAAATCCATATTGCCAAGATGATACACACTTTCTGTCAAGAAACGGGGGCAACCGTCATCCTGTCAAGCCATAATCTAAACTTTGTTTCAGACATTTCGTCTCGTATTCTGCTATTGGAAAAGGGACAACTCATCAAGGATTTGAACAACAAAGAAGGTGAAGCGATGACCGAACTTGAGGCTTATTTCGGGGCATAAAAGGCGATATTATTGAACAATGTGCTGCACATCGTTGCTCAAAAAGGCATTGCAATTAATACAATTCCTTTAATACCTGCAAGGATTTCAATTCCGGAAACTTTGGAATATGCAGTTGATAATAGGTTAAAACGATATCACAAAAGCGGTTTCTATCGGCACGTGACATCTTAAAAAGGTGCATATTGGCATAGTCCATGCGTGAAAATGTGGCAACAAGTGAGGCATCTTGCGAAGAAAGAAAATCGTGATGAGACGGCAATGTGCTTGTAAAACAACCATTACGCATATCAAAACAACACCCTTCTTCATAATCTTCGAGGTTGGGATAAAAGCCAAGAAAGCGCAATAAATGAACGATATATACGAGGTGAAAGTTAGAAAACCCTGTATCACATCGGTCAAGCCATTCGATGCTTGAAACGATATAATTGAACAGATGAGTATTTTCCTGCTCGCCATGTGTGGCATAAGAAGTCAGTTCGGCAAGGAAAAAGCAAATCGAAAGCTTAAGCGGCTCAAAAGGTATTGAGCCAAACGGATAGGCAATCCCTACGTTGTTGAACGTCTGAATGTTTGTCTTTTGTCGATAATCATATTCGATTTCAAGCACAGAAAAAGGCTGAAAATACTGCTTTTTAATCTTTGCTTTCGGTGAGTTTACAATGCGGACAGCAAACGATATGCGTCCCTGTTGCTCGGTAAATACATCAACCATCAGCTTGTTTTCACCGAATTTAAATGCATGAAGCACTATAGCCTTCGTTTTCATCAACATAGATGACAAAGTTACATGAAAAAGATGAAAAAACAACCCCATTTGAAAAATATTTCAAGAAAAGTTTGGTTGATTCGAAAATTAACGCTAACTTTGCACCCGCAAAATAGCCACATGGTCCCTTCGTCTATCGGTTAGGACGAGAGATTTTCATTCTCTAAAGAGCAGTTCGACTCTGCTAGGGACTACAAGTAAAATAAAATAGAAGGAAACAGAAGATGGCAAATCACAAATCATCAGTCAAAAGAATACGTCAGACAAAGACAAGAACGTTGCATAATAAGTACTATGCTAAGACGATGCGTAACGCTCTTCGTAAGCTTCGCACGCTTTCTGACAAGGAAGAAGCACTTAAGTTGTACCCAGTTGTACAGAAGATGCTCGACAAGTTGGCAAAGAACAACATCATTCATGCAAATAAAGCTGCTAACCTTAAGTCTGGTTTAGCTCTACATATCAATAAGCTCGGCTAATCAAGCAAGGCTTATTTATAGATAAAGGTCGTAATTCTAAGGGGAATTGCGACCTTTATTTGTTTATAAAAGTATAGTATTGAGAAAACAAAATACTGAAAAACACGATAGAAAGCATATCAGAATCGACTTCTGTAAGCACGCTATTGCATAGCAATATCATCTCATTAACGCTATAAAGGGAGAGCAACAAAGCCTCTCCCCCAGCCCCTTGCTTTCCTCGTTTCGCAGGCTTCACGAACAGCGACCTATGGTTCCCCGAAGAGGGAGGGGAGTGGTTAGTCGTGGAAATGAAGGGGATTGTTTGTGGCTTAATTAGAAGTGTTGACATTGTTAATAATTAAGAGCAAACTGATTTGAGGCAAATCATCGTGCAAAATAAGGCACTTTACTGTGTAAAATAAGGCATTTTACCATATGAAATAAGGCACTTTATCGTGTAATATGACGCATTTTGCATTGCGATTCAACACTTTTTTGCAGTAGTTTTCATTCATCATGAAATTCAACTTATAACACCTTATCCATTAAAATATTTTAGCGCATAAAAGTTTCTCTATCTCTTAGTTTTTTAGTATCTTTGCAATTAAATCACATTCTAAGAATAAATGGCAGAAAATCAAAACTCCGAGGCAAGTTATTCCGCCTCGAATATCCAAGTCCTTGAAGGTCTTGAAGCTGTTCGAAAGCGTCCAGCCATGTACATTGGCGACATTAGTGAGAAGGGACTTCACCATCTTATTAACGAGACAGTGGATAACTCTATCGACGAAGCAATGGCAGGTTACTGCACAGATGTTGAGATTACGCTCAACGAAGACGGTTCCGTCACGGTAGAAGACAATGGTCGTGGTATCCCCGTTGATGAGCATAAGAAACTCCATAAGTCTGCACTTGAGGTGGTAATGACCGTACTTCACGCTGGAGGTAAGTTCGATAAAGGCTCTTATAAGGTAAGTGGTGGTCTGCATGGTGTGGGTGTTAGTTGTGTGAACGCACTTTCTACTCACATGCTTTCTCAGGTATTTCGCGACGGAAAGATATATCAACAAGAATACGAAAAGGGTAAACCGCTCTACCCAGTAAAGGTGGTTGGCGAGACAACTAAACGCGGAACACGCCAACAATTCTGGCCCGATCCCACCATTTTCACTACAACGACTTACAAATGGGATATAGTTGCCAGCCGAATGAGAGAGCTTGCATATCTTAATGCGGGTATACGCATCACACTAACAGATATGCGTCATGACGAAGAAGGCAAGATTCGACAGGAGGTTTTCCATGCTAAAGACGGACTAAAAGAGTTTGTTCGCTACGTAGATCGCCATCGCACACACCTCTTTGACGATGTGATTTATCTGAAAACTGAAAAGCAAGGCATCCCAATTGAAGTGGCAATTATGTATAACACAGACTATTCGGAGAACATCCATAGCTATGTTAACAACATCAATACCATTGAAGGAGGTACCCATTTGACTGGTTTCCGCGCTGCTTTAACACGTACTTTGAAAGCGTATGCAGACGCTGAACCAACCATTGCAAAGCAAATTGAGAAGGCAAAGATAGAGATTGCCGGTGAAGACTTCCGCGAAGGACTCACTGCAGTGATATCCATTAAGGTGGCAGAGCCCCAGTTTGAGGGACAAACTAAAACCAAATTGGGTAACAGTGAGGTTTCAGGTGCCGTACAACAAGCCGTTGGTGAGGCGCTGTCAAACTACTTAGAGGAACATCCTATCGAAGCAAAGAAGATATGCGAAAAGGTTGTTTTGGCCGCCACTGCACGCATTGCAGCTCGCAAAGCACGTGAAAGCGTTCAGCGAAAGAACGTCATGACAGGTGGTGGTTTGCCTGGAAAGCTGGCCGATTGCTCTAATAAAGACCCCAAGGAATGTGAGATATTCCTCGTCGAGGGAGATTCAGCGGGAGGGTCAGCAAAGCAAGGTCGTGATCGTTATACACAAGCAATCCTTCCATTAAGAGGTAAGATTCTCAACGTGGAGAAAGTGCAATGGCATCGTGTTTTCGAAGCAGAATCGGTGATGAATATCATTCAAAGTATCGGCGTTCGCTTTGGAGTTGAGGGCGAAGATGACCGAGAAGCCAACATCGATAAACTGCGTTATGACAAGATTATCATTATGACCGATGCCGATGTCGATGGTTCTCACATCGACACGCTTATCATGACACTCTTCTATCGCTTTATGCCGAAGGTAATAGAAGACGGACATCTCTACATCGCTACACCTCCTTTATATAAGTGTACCTATAAGAAAGTCAGTGAATATTGCTACACAGAACAGCAACGTCAGGCTTTCATTGATAAGTATGTTGACGGAAAAGAGGACGACAAGGGACTGCACACACAACGTTATAAAGGTTTAGGTGAGATGAATCCCGAGCAACTTTGGGAGACAACTATGGACCCAAAATCACGTCTGTTGAAACAAGTGACCATTCAAAATGCAGCAGAGGCTGATGAAATCTTCTCCATGTTAATGGGTGACGACGTTGAACCTCGCCGCGAATTCATAGAACAAAACGCTACGTATGCAAACATTGATGCTTAACATTTGATAGGTATCAACAACTCATAACTCCCTCTCCTCCTTGCAGGAGGGGGATTTTTAATTTCTGATATGGCAAAATTCGTATTAGGTTTCCTCTTGTTTTTGCAGACGCTTTGCCTGCAAGCACAAGACTTTCTGCCACGATGGATTGGCACACCTGTACCTGATTCCACCTCACAAGTGTGGTTTCGGCAGACCTATCATTATGCCATCAGACCACGATTTGCAATGCTTGAGGTCACAACGACAGGCTATTTTGACCTCTATATCAATGGTTATAATGTGTCGACTGACGTCAGAATGCCTTATCGTGAGCATCAAAATGACGACCATCCTATTAGCCTTCGTTTCAATGTCACACGCTTTTTGCAGAACGGAGACAATACGATTGGCGTGTGGTTTAGTCCCACCTATCCCCATATCCAGCCCAAACAGATAGCTGTTTCCCTTTATGGAAGAACATCAGACGACCAACCTTTCAGTCTCGTTACAGACAGTAGTTGGCTCTGTCGAAAGGCAAACGTGAGCTTAGATACAACACTTGATGAAGTGTTTGATGCGCCTGATGAGAGTCAATCGCAATGGAACATGGATGAATTTGCACCTGCTTGCTGGACCGGAGCTATTGAAACAAAGCCCGAAGGATATCAACCCGTTGAACAAAGGAGAGTTGCTTATCAAGCCGAATGTATCAAAAAGGTTCTACTTCCAGCCTATTATGTGGTAGAAGGTGATACAACCTGTTATGAGTTTAACACCGGATTCGAGGGCTATGTGCGTGTAACCATGCGCGATGCTCACGTGAAAGAACAACTCAATATCAATGGGTTGGGCTATCAATGTGACGGAAAAATGGATGAACAAGCCTATAGAAAATTCACCCGACGCACATTTAGAAACGTTTGGATTACAGGCAATTCATGGTTTCAAAACAATCAGATTCAACGCTTAGAAGGCATTGAAACCGGCACACATCTACATCAAAGTTGGAGTGAATAGATGCCTTTCTTGTAAAAAATTGATAGTCTTCACCACTTTTTCCTTATCTTTGCAGCAAATGATTTAACTATAAAGGCCTTGTATGATAGATTTAAGCATCGGCTTCTTGCTAAGCTATAACGAAGGAAGCCATATCAATGAAGATCTTCTTTTGGTTAATAACATCGCCGACATGCCATTATCTAACGAGCCAGGTAAAGTCGATTGTCTCTTCCTTGGCATGTGTACTTCGGGTATTGGTAAATACACTTTGAACACTATTGAGTATGTACTTCAGCCACGAGATCTATTGATTGTCAACCCCGGAGAAGTCACAAATAACTATGAATGGAGTACAGATTTCAAGGGAGTTGGTATCATTATGTCTCGCGATTTCTATCGAAAGGTGATCTCAAATATACACGAATTATCTTCTCTTTTCCTATTCGCGAGGAATCATCCTGTATGCGAACTTGAGATTAATGAAGTTGATACAGTCGGTAAATACTTTAGTATCATCAAGCAAAAGCTTGATAACATTGACCATCATTTCCGCGAAGAAACAGTTAAACTATTGCTCCAAGCGCTCATCTTTGACCTTAGTAACGCCATATTCCGTATTCAAAAATACGATAAACACATTCCAACGCGCATGGAAAAGATATTCTTTGACGATGTAAAAATGGTCGAAGCGAACTTCCGTTCAGAGCGTCGTGTCAACTGGTATGCTAAGCAAATGAACATCACTCCTAAGTATTTGTTGGAAGCAGTAAAGACGATTAGTCACCGAACTCCTAACGAATGGATTGATTATTACATGGTACAAGAACTGCGAGTGGCATTAAAGAATTCCGTGAAGAGCATCAAAGAGATTGCTGATGAGCTTAATTTCCCCAACCAAAGTTTCATGGGAAAATACCTTAAAGACCATGTAGGTGTATCGCCTTCTGCCTATAGAAAACGATAGGAACAAGCCAAAAGAAAGAATAGAACAATAGAAATTTAATCCATTTATAATAGCAACGGAAGAGCAAAACAATGATATTCAGGACACCAGCTACCACATTTTATAACCTACTTAACCCTCAATTAATGGTAAGAAGATCACTTTTCATGCTCTTTATTCTCATGGTTTGCACAACAACAAAAGCGCAAATGCTTTTCTCTGAGAACCTAACGATGAATATAGATAGCACAAAGACCATACAAGGTTCATTGCAACCAGACCTCGATTTCAAAACAGAAAAGGAGAATGTACTAACAGTTAAGAACACAGCTAACCTCAATGTGCTAATCAAAAAGAGCCATATCATCAACTTTATCAACAAGTTAGAAGTCTCTACTTACGGGCGAAAAGTCACCGTAAGTGGGGGTTATGTGCACATGGAATACCGCTACTTACTGGATCAAGCCTTTGAAGTTTATCCCTATGCAGAGTCACAATGGGCGGGAAGTAGAGGCATGACATTCAAACTTTCGTCAGGAATCCAGTCACGCTATCGGTTTATTCATTCCGACCATTGCCTGTTGTTTGCTGCTGTTGGCCTCTTTTTTGAGTTCGAAAAGTGGCAATATCCTGACCCTCCTGCAGGCATAAGTGACAACGCTTACAGCCGAAGCATCAAGAGTCATCTTTCATTTAGCTTCAAACATACTATCAATGAACACTGGGATTTGACAACAACCGTAATCCATCAAGCTAAGCCTGACAGCTATTTCAAAAGCGCTCGATTCGGTGGAGCCGTTGATTTGGCCTACCATATCACGCCACATATCGGCATCAGAGGAAGCTATCGACTCATCTATGACACTGCTCCTATCGTACCAGTACGCAAAGATTATACGAATGTTGATGCGGGAATAGACATCAACTTCTAAGCGAAAATCAGAAGAAAGAATTAAAAAGGAAGAATAATATGCGTTTAGCATTCTACTAAACGCTCTATTTCTTCCGCAGCATTACATAGTTCTTGATACCATTCTTCACCGAATTTGCGAATCAAAGGACCTTTCAAAAACTTATAAACTGGCAGATTCAACGCCTCACCTTTCGTCACCGCATCTTTACAAATGGCCCATTTGTGGTAGTTTATACCTACAAGTCCATGCCCAAACTCCTTTGCTCTAATGGGATAAAGGGCACAAGAAATGGGCTTAACAAAATGAGTTCTCCCTGCGCGATAAGCGCGTTCGAGGGCACAAAGGCAACAATCTTTCTCATAACATGTAAAGACACAGTCCTTGCCCCCAACGATACTTGTCACTAAATCGCCTTCAACATCAGTATAAGCCACGCCTTGTTTGTCGACAATGGCTTGCGCAGAAGCACTCATATCACCCCAAACAGCATCCAAAACATCCTCTATCCGTCCTATCTCTTCAAGCGAAACAGGCGCTCCTGCATCCCCTTCCACACAACAAACTCCCTTGCATTGTTCTAAATCGCAACAGAATTTCTCAGTGATTATATCGGGAGAAACCAACACGTTTCCCACTTGAATAATATGTAAATCCTCTTTATTCATAATGTTGTTTGCAGTAGATGTCAGCCTCTGGCATTAGTAAAGATACTCAAAAATGACATCCAAAGTATGATAAAAGAACGATAAACCTCCACTCCTTTCCCTTTAAAGCGCGTCAGAGGAGAGTCTCTTACCAGTCTATTTCCTTTTTCCCAATCTTCTTTAAATAGGCATTACACTGAGAAAACTGATGGTTTCCAAACCATCCTCCGCGGTTCGCTGAGAGCGGAGACGGGTGTACTGATTCTAAAATTAGATGGCGATGAGCGTCTATTAAGTATTTCTTACTACGCGCAAATCCACCCCATAACATAAAAACAAGCCCCTCTCGGTTGTCACTTAAGGCTTTAATTGCAGCATCAGTAAACGTTGACCAACCGAGCCGTTGATGGCTATTGGCCTCATGGGCACGCACCGTTAGCGTGGCATTCAGCAACAAAACTCCCTGTTTAGCCCAACGAGTGAGATCTCCATTCATGGGGATTAGTTTGCCTAAATCTTGCTGAATTTCCTTGAAAATATTAACAAGTGAAGGAGGAATCATTACCCCTTCGGGCACAGAGAAACTCAAACCCATGGCTTGTCCCTGCTCATGATAAGGGTCTTGACCTATGATTACCACCTTCACTTGATGGAAAGGGCAAAGGTTGAAGGCATTAAAAACCAAATTCCCAGGAGGGAAACATGTTGCATGTTGATATTCCTCATGCACTCGTTTGGACAATTCCACAAAATAGGGCTTGTCAAATTCCGACCCAAGATAAGGCTTCCAACTTTCTTCAATCTTTACCATCACGCATTATTTATTGTCTGAAATCAAGCACTCTCCAGTCATATCATCTGGTTGTTCAAGTCCCATGATGTGTAGAATTGACGGAGCAACATCTGCCAATCGGCCATTCTTTACCGTCGCAGAGTTATTGTTTGTGACGTAGATAAAAGGCACTGGATTAAGTGAATGGGCTGTGTTTGGCGTGCCATCTTCATTGATTGCATTATCTGCATTGCCGTGATCGGCGATAATAATCACCTCATAATCGCTTGCTTTTGCAGCCTCAACAACGTCTCTTACGCATCCATCGATAGCCCAAACTGCCTTTGCTATGGCGTTATAAATACCCGTATGACCTACCATATCACCATTGGCAAAGTTAACAACGATAAAGTCGTAGAGGTTCTCTTTGATTGCACCTACAAGCTTATCTTTAACTTCAAACGCGCTCATCTCAGGCTTTAAGTCGTATGTTGCCACCTTAGGAGAAGCGACAAGTATGCGATCTTCGCCCTCAAACGGAGCCTCACGACCACCATTAAAGAAGAAGGTTACGTGGGCATACTTTTCAGTTTCCGCTGTATGTAGCTGCTTTTTACCAAGTCGAGAGAGGTATTCTCCGAGCGTATCCTTTACGTTTTCCTTAGGGAAAAGCACTTTAACGTCCTTGAAATTTGGGTCATAAGGCGTCATACAATAATAGTGAAGATCCTTCACTGTAGCCATTCCTTCCTCGGGCATATCCTGCTGAGTGAGCACTTCTGTGAGTTCTTTCGCGCGGTCGTTACGATAGTTAATGAAGATAACTACATCGCCTTCTTCGATAACTCCGTTTACTTTACTGTTGTTGATAGGCTTGATAAACTCGTCGGTTACGCCTTCATCATAACTTTCTTGCATAGCCTTCACCATGTCGTCAGCCTGCTTTCCTTCGCCCTTTACAAGCAAATCATAGGCCTCTTTCACACGATTCCATCGCTTATCGCGGTCCATTGCATAGAATCTTCCAACAATACTTGCGATGTGAGCACCATTGTTTTGGCAACAGTTTTGAACCTCTTCTATAAAGCCTTTACCACTCTTTGGGTCGGTATCTCGGCCGTCCATAAAGCAATGAACATATACATCTTTGAGCCCGTATTCCTTGCCAATTTCAATCAATTTGAATAGATGTGCGAGCGAAGAGTGTACACCTCCCGTCGAAGTTAGACCCATCAAATGAAGTTTTTTGCCCGACTTCTGCGCATAAGAATAAGCTTCTACGATGCCAGGATTCTTCAAAATGTCTCCTGTTTCGCATGCTTTGTTAATCTTAACCAAGTCTTGATAGACAATTCTTCCAGCGCCAATATTAAGGTGTCCTACCTCAGAATTGCCCATCTGTCCAGCGGGAAGACCTACGTCTTCGCCTGAAGTTAGAAGCTGAGCATGCGGAGATACTGCATTCAAATAATCCAAATAAGGAGTTGGTGTGTTATAAATCACATCACCTTTACCATGTTTACCGATTCCCCATCCATCGAGAATCATCAATAAAGCTTTCTTTGCCATAATCTATAATAACTTAAATTTTTGTTTCCTGTACGCTGCAAAGTTACTGCAAACGAGTGAGATTACAAAACAGAATCTATCGTTTTTTTCATTAATTCCACCTCATTGATAGCTGGTTAGACTGAACACGTAACGCAGAATGACGCTATACATCCCATTATTGCAGTTTACTTACGTATAAACAACTTCAAAAGGCGTGCCAAACTGCCTAAAAACAGATACTAAAAAAAGGTATTTTATCAAGTAAAGTGCCTCACTTTACATCCTAAAATGCATCATTTCACACGACAATCTGCGTCATTTCATGCGATAAAATACGGCAGATTACGCAATACCCGGTCTTACCTTATTTTTCCGTTAATTATCAACAAAGCCACCCTCACAATTGGTTCACCACGCAACTCGGTACGAGTTGTTCTTTTGATAGCCCGGGGTTGGCGAGGAACGAGCCTACCCCGGGTAAACATTCGCAAGGAGATTCAACGCCATAGGTGTTGAGCTTTTTCTATGAAGGCACGCTTACAATGAAACATTTTATGGCGGATTAATCCAAAAAAGCGCAACACCTATGGCGTTGTTCCACACAAACCATACATTAACCCAGGGTAGCCTACACTATCGTTTGGCAACCCTGGGCTATCAAAAGCGCAACACCTACGGCGTTGAAACATGCATTTTGTAATACAATTAATGCCAACATCCGAATAAATAAATAGCAAAATGTGCCAATATTTCAATAAGAACGTCAAATCTGATGAATGTTCTCACAACGCAACGCCGTGGGCATGGTGTCGGTATTCCAATGAATGTATTTGACATTATAAATGCCTTCAGGGTGCAACGCCGTAGGTGTTGTTCTTTTGATAGCCCGGGGTTGGCGAGGAACGAGCCTACCCCGGGTCAACATTCGCAAGGGGATTCAACGCCATAGGTGTTGAGCTTTTTCAGAGAATGCATGGTTATAACGAAGAGATTCATGGCAGATTAATTAAAAAAGCGCAACACCTACGGCGTTGTTCCCCACACATCATACGCTAACCCAGGGTAGCCTGTACTATCGTTTGGCAACCCTGGGCTATCAAAAGTACAACGCTTACAGCGTTGAAACATTCATTTCATATCATGATTCATATTTCTTCGCGCCTGAATATATGGCGGATTGCACCAAAAAAGTACAACACCTACGGCGTTGAAAAATGCGTGTTGATTTATTATTTATGGCCTAATTCATTGGAATATCAATGAGAACGTATCACAATTGATTTATTAATACAATCCAATAAATTGTTTGTTAATCACCAACGCTGTAGGTGTTGTGTCAAGATTCCAATGGAATTAGCCAGCATTATGAATTAATTCAACTTTTATTTTGCTTTCATTATCACCTCCGCGGCATACTCTCCCAGAGCCCGATAGCCTTCAGGATTAGGATGCAACCAGTCACTTTGCCATTGTTTTTGCAATCTTTCAGGCTCATTAGGGTCACGAAGTAGTTCGTCAAAATCAAGGATTCCATCAACCTTTTCGCGTTGACTTCTTATCCATTGGTTAAGCTTTTGGCGCATTGCTTCATGCGAAACAGAGTAATATCCGGCACCTTTGAATGGCGAAATTGTACCGAGAAAGACGCGGAAATTACGCTCTTTAGCTTTCCGAATCATCTCTTCATACGACTGAATCAAGTCATTTGTCACCGCTTCTACCTTGTTATTGGGCGTTGCTCCAATGTCGTTCACGCCTTCAAAGATAACGACTGTGCGCACACCACGCTGCAAAAGGATGTCGTGATCGAAGCGTTTTCGCGCCATAAAGCCAAAGCCTCCCGTCAAGGTTACACGGTTATTACCAATTCCAAGGTTTAGAATTCCAACGTCAGTAACCCCATGTTTCTTCTGCAAAGACTCCGAAAGAATGTCTGGCCAGCGGTTTTGTGCATTATTGGTAGAGTTCTTTCCGTCGGTGATTGAATTTCCGATGATGGCTATACTCTTAGCCGTGAGGTCGAAAACATCAATTGCTGAGATATTAAACCAATGGTCTTCGCGAAATGCTTTGTCAAAACTTGTCTTTGGTGTAGACACACCTCGCAAGATATAAGAAGTCGTTCGAGAGCCCATGTGCACTGTAGGAACGCAAGGAGCCTTATCATAATTAATGGTGATAGCAAGTCTTTCAAGTGGTTGAAGATCGAAAGTTAGCGCATCACTAAAACGCGATTTACCAGCAGGAATGACGGTGTTGTAATTGCCATTAAACTTGAGATACTTAGCCGAAGAAGGCTCTATGGCGCAACTATCGGTAGCATGTGCAATGTAAACAGACCGAATTACGAGCGGTTCTCGGGAGAGTTCGTTGCTGAGTTCAAGTCGAAGCTGCTTGCCACCAATAGATACTTTCACAATCTGCCGCACCGAACGTCCCGACATATTGTTATTATAGGGCATGAAACTCCGCACAACAGGCTGTTGCGCTGTAGCCCAAGTACCCACCCAATGATTGCCCGTCACAGCACCTTCTATTTGAGCGTGTGTTGTAACAGCTATGAAAAACAAAATTAATCCTACGAATCTTTTCATCTTTTTACCTTGTTGTTATCAGCCTGCAAAAGTAACATAATTTTTTAATTCGTATGTGATTATCATAGATTTATAGTTAGATTTAAGGCATACTTAACAGAAAAGGGACTGGCAAATGCCAGTCCCCACGTGAGAGAGAAATTACAAAGTCCTCGCACGGACATTGTTTTTCTAATATTGAGGGTGTCTTTTCACGACATCATGCAACAGGTTTTATTGCCCACCGGCCCACCAAACATTGTTTGTGTAGATATACATTCCGGCATCATTACCCGTGCCAAAGGCCTTAGCTACATTCGGATTAGACTTCACATCGCTATCACCATAAGGCAAACATAGTGGCCAACGATTAGCGCCTCCAGCCGTATTATTAGGGTTAGTCATTGCAACTGGGTAACTGCCATCAATGAAACGACAACGCCGAATGTCGGCATAAGTTTCCAATTGTTCGTCACGTGTCTGGGCAATATACTTCTGAATGAGAATCTCTTTCAACGGATTTGCAGTGTAACGAGCCTGAATTGCAGTCAGATAGTCACTGATTTGAGTTGCTGAAATGGTTTGCTCGATAACACTTCCTCCAGCAGCAAAGAAGTCTTTTACAGACGCTTCGACTCCTGCTTTGAAGTTATCTTCAGCATTTTCTCCTAAGCGTGCCTTTGCTTCTGCCATGACAAAGTAGAGTTCTGAAAGGCTCATCAAGTGCAAAGATGCAGCACCATTCTCCAAATAAGCAGGCCAATTGACGTATTCTGACTCTGCAGCTAAGGCGTCATCTCCAGGATTTGCCACAACATTCTTTCCCCATTTGTTATAGTTATAGATAGGTTCACGGGGGTCATTACGCTCAGTTAGCAACTTCTCTACAGTTGAAGAACAACCCGTATACTCACGACTTTGTGCATAAGCAAACCAAGAGTTGTCGGCTGTTTGACCATTGAAGACAGACATTTCACAACCAGTAAAACCGCCATCTAAGGCAGCTTGGCCTTCGGAAACCACCTTTTGGAGTTGAGCATTGGTTTTGTTCACCCCATAGGTGCGCAGCAAATAGCGTGCTTTTAGTGCGTGAGCAAGTGCTGACCACTTAGCCGCCTTGCCGCCATAGATGATATCATTTGAGCTAAAGTCATCCGTTCCGCGTGCAAAATTGATTTGAGCACTGTCGAGAAGTTCAAAGACACGGTCGTAAATCACTTTCTGTTTATCAATCTGTGGGTTAGCCTTTACGAAGCATTCTTTATAGGGAACGTCTCCATGAAGGTCTGTAAGCGTGGCCCAATTTACGGCTTCCAACGTTTGCGTTACACCCAAAAGATTATATTGTTTGGCATTAACCCCACCCTCTTGACACTTGTTTCGCATCAATTGTAGATTGTGAAGATTGAGGTAAGTGCTATTCCACTGGTTATCAAATACCGAACTTCCCGCCACTTCTGAAGTGTTTCGGTGTTCTACCATGCGTAATTGATTGTTGCCAGTACCAAAGAGTTGTTCAGTATAGGAACTCACATACCAGGCATAATTGCCACAAAGTGTGCTATAGATAGTAGAGACTTCAGCTTCCGTTAGTTGGAGTTTGGCATTGATATTGATACCAGGATGGGCCTCGTCTTTATTGATATGATCCATCATGTCTTCCGAACAAGAAGCCAACATCATAGTAGCGAGAGCCGCACTAAATATATATTTCATTTTCATAATCAATTCTCTTTACGTTAATATCATGTTAATTGGCCCTTAGAATGCAATCTTAAAGCCGCCACCGAAACTTGAACTATTCGGTATTGAGTAACGTTCGAAGTAGCCACTCATATTGCCATTACCTTGTGAACTCTCTGGATCGAGGCCGGGAAGTTTAGCCCAAAGCAAGATGTTACGAGCGAAACCATAGACTGAAAGATTAATACCGGCAAACTTAGGGAACTGATAACTCAACGTCACATCGCGCAGTTTAAGGAAACTTGTGTCAAAGATTCCAGCCTCAGTCACATCATTGTAAGCCATATAATACTGCTGTTTGCTCACTTGAACCGTATTCTTCTGGCCAGTAGCCTCATTGATTCCCTCAGCAACCATAGTTCCTTCGTGATATGGAAGCGATGCTTTGGAGGCACCAAAGTAATTCATTGTGAGCAGCGTTCCATTGTACATGCATCCTCCTTTCTGCCAATCCATCGTTGCAGAGAGTGAGAGTTGCTTATAATGTGCACGTAGATTGAAGCCCATATTAAAGTCAGGAGTACACTCACCAAGATTCACACTGGCTGCTGTTCCCTGTGGAAGACCATTGGCATTCAATAGTAATTGTCCGTCTTCTGTACGCTTAAAAGCTTTACCATAGATGTTAGGATAGGTGTAACCTGCCTGTGCACGCACCTGAGGTTCAACGAAACCACCGAGCATAATGCTTTCAACACCATCGGCAAGTTTCTTTACCTTGTTGGTAATCTTTGTGAAGTTTACTCCCAAGTCAAGTCCATAATTAGCATGATCTATTACAGAAGCATTCACAGAAAGCTCGTGAGAGAGCGTTGTCATCTGTCCCGCATTCGTGCGAAGTGCCTGATAACCTGTCGTTCCTGCTGTTGGAACATCGAATATTTGGTTTCTAACATCCTGATAACTCAAGGTATATTCAACCCTAACTCGATTCTTAAAGAGTCCTAAGTCAATACCCGTCTCCCAGTTAGATGTATTCTGTGGCTTAAGGTTTTCATCGAACTTCACATAGTAAGGAGCGTAACCTTTCGCACCGCCGAGAGGGTAACTAATAGGTGTGTAGACATACATTCCACCTGTATATGAAGGAACATACATATAGTTATTATAGAACTGACCGGCTTGACCAACTTGCGCATAAGACAAACGGAGCTTTCCATAAGAGAGCACATGATTCTCTTTTAAAGCTGGAAGTTCTGTAAAGATCCAACCTAATGACACAGAAGGATAGAAGAATGAACGATTACCGCGTGGCATTGTAGATACAACGTCGTTACGACCTGTTACAGTTAAGAACAGCATATCCATCCAAGAAAGAGACATTTGACCAAAAATTCCGACGGTACGCTCCTGTATATGGTAGTCAGAATGGGCGTCCATAGACGATGTATTGCCTATCGTTGGCTGACCATAAAAGGCTAATCCCGTGCCATCATAATCCCACTTGCGACGATATTGATGGTTAAATTCATTACCAAGTACAAAGTCAAAGTCCCACTCTTCGTTAGCTCCCCACTTGGCAGTAAAGTTTGCTGTGAGCAAGTTATTAAAGATATTGTTCTGTGTACCATAGTTTTCAACCTCGCCTTTTGTATTCTTTGCAGAGCCAACTTCAGCGATTTCAGAATCATTAGAGGTATACATGTCGATACCAGCTTGCTCGCGGAAGACAATCTTATAATTCTTTCCCCAGTTCAATTTCGGGCTAAATTCGGCATAAGCATTACCAAACACGCGGTTCGTATGCTGTGAATATTCGTCATTATCAGCCCACCAATAGGGGTTATTAAAGTTTGTTGCACGGAAAAGTATTTGCGAAGTAGGGTCTCCGGGCTTATGATAGGGCGTACCTTTAAGGTCATATTCTGCTGGAGCGGAATACACTACATTGACTATTCCGCTATTCGCGCCAGGGGCAGACTTAATCTTTACCGAGCTGTAATTAGCCGAAAAGCCTGTCTTCCACTGATCGTTTACCTTCCAATCTACAGCACCACGTGCGCCCGTTCTGGTCATTCCTGTTGATGGAATGACACCTTTTTGATAGGTATCACTAACACTAAACGAGTAACTTACATCGTTTTTGCGTTGTGAAATATTGAATGTTGAATTCTGAGTAAAGCCTGTTTTGAAGAAATCTCCTACGTTATCATGCGTCTGAGGAGTAGCCCATCCACTGAGACCAGCAGCTGCATACTTTGGATTATAGTACATTCCAGCATGTGAAGTGAGGTCACCATTGGTGTACTTATTATTCGTATTGCCTCCATAAGTAGCATCATTGGCGAGGTCAGCAATCTTTGGTCCCCACGACATTGAAGTGTTAGGGTTATACTTTGAGAGTGTTGTTCCCTGCGCATATACGTCTTGATGTTCAAACTTTCGACTCAAAGTTTGAGCACTTAAGTCTGTAGAGAAGGTGATAACCGGCTTCGTTGAGCCCTTGCTTCCACGCTTTGTGGTAATCAATATCACACCATTCGAGGCACGGATACCATAGAGAGCAGAGGCTGCTTGGCCTTTCAACACGTTGATAGACTCTATATCATCGGGGTTAAGGTCAATCGTTCTACTGGCATTATCGGCACCCGTCACAGAGTTCTTCGTGTCGAAATCGGGCGTAGAAGAAATGGGCATACCATCTACAACATAAAGCGGTGTGTTGTTACCATCAAAAGAACGTGCTCCACGGATAACGATTTGAGCCGATGCACCAGGTGCTCCTGATGAGGTTCTAATGTCTACACCCGTCAGCTTTCCTTGCATAGCACTGGCCAAAGAGGATGTTCCTGAAGTGTTTAAGTCCTTAGCATCCAACACCTGTGAAGCGTAACCGAGAGCCTTTTTCTCACGTGTTATACCCATAGCGGTTACTACTACCTCGTCAAGTACCTTGTTGTCAGGGTCTAATTTGATTTTCATTGCACCCGAAACAGAAGCATTCACCGTCTTGGGAAGCATGCCTAAATAGGTCACTACAAGCTTTGTTCCTTCTGGAACATTAAGAGCGAACTTACCATCTACGTCGGTAATCGTTCCCGTTTTGGTTCCCGAAACCTTTACAGAAGCACCAACGATGGGCTCACCATCCTCACCTGAAACCACGGTTCCAGTCACTTGCGTCTGTGCTACGGCCATTCCTATGCTCAGAAACAGCCCTGCAAGAAACATAAAAAGTCTCTTTTCCATAAATTTCTCTCTTTAAGTTAAAACATAAAAGTCATCTCTGCACGTAACAAAACTCTATGACTCCCTCTTAAACAATATTAAAATCATTAACGAATGCAAAGTTAATGATTATGTAATATAACACCAAATATTTTGCAGTTTATTTTTCATTTAATTGCATTTTTGGGTATTTTAGCTTATTATTTATTACTTATATACACATTATATGTATTATTCTAAAAGACGATATTGTATAATAAATGAATAAAACAGAGTCAAAACAAACGCAAACCAATAAATAATTATGTTAAGAAGTAAAAGTATGTGCAATGAAATTAGCGTCTTTTTTCATTCTTATTTTTTATTTAGCAAGCTGTGGATTATATGTAAACGGCCTAAAGTGAAGATGGGTTGATATAAAGAATTGCGAGATAAAAGCCCATACATCAACATAGATGTTCATGTTTTTCAAATGAAGACAGCCGATATTGAGAGTGTTGCCAACAGGCAAAGCCGTAGGTGTTATGCCGGTATTTCAATGGATGAAGATCGCAATATAAATGCTCGCATGGTGCAACGCCGTAGGTGTTGTTCTTTTGATAGCCCAAGGTTGGCGAGGAACGAGCCTACCCCGGGTAAACGTTCGCAAGGAGATTCAACGCCATAGGTGTTGAGCTTTTTCCAAGAAAGCATGGGTATAGCGAGGGCATTCACGGCAGATTGCGCTTAGAAAGCGCAACACCGATGGCGTTGTTCCTCACACAACATGCGCTAAGCCAGGGTAGCCTACACTATAGTTTGGCAACCTTAGGCTATCGAAAACGCAACACCTATGGTATTGAAACGTTTATTCCATTACGCGATTTATATCATTCCGCATTACAATTTGCGTCATTTTATCTGGTATTTTGCATCATTTTATCGCATGATTTGCGGCAAATTACAACGGCGACTCATGCCAACAACGAAATGATGCACTTTACCCCACAAAACAGGGGGAAATGGATTATAACCCTTCCCTCAACAAACCAAATAAACAATACGCGCATAATACACCTAATTCTGAACTTAATTGCACCCCTTCCCTCAACGATTCGAATAAACAATAGGGGCGAAGGGAAAGAGCAATATAAACGGCTTGGCATACGAAATGGCATAAAACAAAACACGAGATAGCATGAAACAAAACACGAGATAGCATGAAACAAAACACGAAATGGCATACCACAAAACACGAAATAGCATGAAACAAAACATGAAATGGAATGCCACAAAACACGAAATGGCATACCACAAAACAGGAAATGACACAACAAAAAAAGCGCATCAGCTTTACTGACGCGCTTTCTTTTATCGTTATGCGATGTGATTAGTTGAATTTCAAGACATCGGACATATTTCCAAATGCACCACGACCTGGCACTGCATGATATACTTTCAATGAAGCTACGTGCGTAGTAGCATCCATTGTGCCGGCAACTCCACTACCTGAGATGCCATCTGCAGTGAGAGCAGCGTCCCCATTGGCATTACCGCAGATGTAAATATCACCATATTTCGGATGAATCATTGCGCGTTGGCCAGGGATAATGACTGAACCATTGGTCACTTTGAACTCTACATCATAATCAAAACCATTCTTGTTTGCAGGCAAGAAATAGGTTCCATCAGCGAGTTTATAGGCATCTGTTGTCAATACAAAGCCGCCAAGTGCAGACTTATAGGTGATACTTTGTGTACCAACTACATTCAAACGACTTACTTCATAGACAAGGGATGTCACACGATATTCATAAGCTTGGTCAGCAGCTACAGAGATTGTAGCCGATTCAGTGCTACCACCTGCAACGTTATAGGTTACAGTTACCTTCTTCGTTCCCTCGTTTGCAGCGAACGAAACCGTAGCAGGAACAGAGAACTTACTATTAGAAGACTCCAATTTTACTTCTCCGGCTTGTGTTGAATCAATGCGTTGTACAACGATGTCAAAGCTATTTTCAGATGGGTTTACCACCGTTAAGGAAGTTTTTCCATCAGCCTTTATCGCAGCATTCTTTGTTGACAAGCTTGCGCCTTCATATTCATAAGAGTCACTACAAGCACTGAGTGTGGCTGCAGCAAAGGCAACCAACAAACTCATTTGAAATATTTTATTCTTCATTTTCTGTTTATCTTACAGGTTCATAAAGTCCAGATGGGTCTGGATTATTGGTTGTTAACAACACATCATTATTGTTTCCTTCGTTTCTAACGATACAGAAGTTCATCCAAGCAGGGCGACCATTGGTGTTATAACGCGCCGTTTCCTTGAAGTTAGTGCCTGTATAAGCACGCTTTACTGAGTAGTTCAGACGCTTGATGTCATAGAAAGTCTGACCTTCACCCCATAGTTCTACACGCTTTTGGAATACAATTTCTTCAACCACAGCATCCTTTGTAGAAGCTGTTGTGCTATAGTTTGCATCACGATATTTCTTCATGAAGTTCACTAAGAGCGTCTTTCCTTGGGCAGGATTCTGATGTGCGGCAGCCTCAGCCTCAATGAAATACATTTCTTCTACACGCATAATAGGGAATGCGGTGGCTGCACCAACAGTATTACTCTTTACATCTCCACCGCCAGGACGGAACTTAAGAGAAGCATAAGTAGGCAATTCTTGTGTACCTCCCTTCTTGAACTGATTATCACAATAGGTGTTTAGGGAATCTAAATGAGTCTCATCAACAGCCTTAAACTCTAACTTACGCCAGTCTGTATCAGACAAACGGTCGTACATGTCGCGGCTAATCATAATCACAGGACCACCATAAGAGGTGTAACCCCATTCGGTTTCATTAGACAAGTACGATGTCCAGTTGCTGAGTTTAGACTTTACAGTTGCATCGTCAGCAGTCTGTGAAGACGCCCACATCCATGGATCTGCCTGATTAAAACCACTTCGTGTATCCAAAGCTTGCTCCTTTGTCATCGGTGTTGCGTGGCTTTCGTCAATGGCTTTACGTGCATAAATCTGTGCACTATCATACTTTTCAACCCACATATAAAGGCGAGCTTTCAAACCATATACGCAAGCTAAGTTAGGCATCCACTTTTTATTGTTCTTATAATAAGGGATAAGCGTCTCAGCTTTATTTAAGTCTGACTTAATAAACTCAAACATCTTTTCACGCGTAACCCTTGGATTTTTGCGAGAAGATTCTTGCGAAGTAGTATCTGTTACAATAGGAACGGTGAGGTTAGTAACGTCTACTCCCTCGGCATTCTTCCCTGAAGGAAACTTCTCATTGGGCAGGAACTCGAACATACGAGCCATATCCAAATAGCAAAGTGCACGGAAAGTATAACCCAATCCCAAATTTCCTTTTTCAGAATCTTTATCTGATGATGATTTGAATTTCTTGATTACGTTATTCGTTGTAAGTATAAACTTCGTGTAATAGTTCCATACATACTGCATGTATACATACCTCGGACCCATACTTCTCACACGAGCAAAGACGTCAAAAGTGTCATAGTTGCTCTGCACTGTAGCCATATCACCCGTCATAACGTCACGAATATGCATGATACCTCCATAGCCAAAGGAGTAGTGATCGCCTCTTGAGAAGATATAATTAAACATTGCTGGCATGCCATTAACCATGGCATCCTGAGCTTGCTCATTACCCTCTATTTGATACAACGTTGCATTTCCGTTCATTGGTTCAGTCTCTTCAATACATCCAGTGAGCAGGAAGGGAGTAGAAACCAATAGTGTCTTTACTATATTTTTATATAAATTTCTCATAATATAAACATTAGAATGTTACTGTTAAACCACCAGAGACCGTACGAATTGGTGAATAATACTGAGAAGAAACAGCTCCTGTGACACTCTGTCGAGGGTCTAAGCCACGACGTTTTGCAAATAATGCGAGGTTATCGCCTACGACATAGAAACGTACATTGGCTACACCAATCTTGCTAACGACTTGTCTTGGCAATGTATAACCAAAGCTTACGTTCTGCAAACTCAAATAAGAAGCACTGGTAAGCCAGCGATCACTCGAAGAAGCGGTATATTGGTCATTATACTGAAGACGTGGAATGGAAGAGTTCTTATTGGTTGCACTCCATGCACCAAGAATGTCTTTGTGGAGGTTTCCACCACGATTTAGCGCCATCATACTTTGATAATTGCCATCAAACACTTGGCCTCCTAACTGATAAGCGAAATCAACCGAGAAGTCAAAGCCCTTCCAAGTAAGCGACGTTCCAAAGCCACCATAAGCATCAGGAAGTGCAGTTCCACAAAGATATTCGGTTGCTTCCGAAGAATTCTTTACCGTTGTACGGCCTGAAACAATAGGCTGTCCATTGTCATCCAACTTTGGTGTGCCCGCAGCAGTCATCTCATAAGTGTCTTTATAATAAAGGGCCTCACCCGTGTTAGCATCTACTCCTGCATACTTAGGCAACAGATAGGTGTACATAGAGAGGTTCTCTGCATAGAACTTGTTACCACTTGTATAACCCTTATAGCCCTCTACGACACGGCTTTTGTTTTTATCTGCAAGACGAGTGATGCGGTTGCTATAAGAAGAGAGATTGAATTTAGCAGACCAAACGAAGTCCTTTGTGCGAATGATATCGCCATTAAGTTCGACTTCGATACCCGCATTGCGCATATCTCCGATATTAGAGTAGAAACCAGTCCAGCCATAAGATGGAGGAAGAGCTACCCAAGCGAGCATATCTTTCGTTGTTCTGTAGAAGAAAACAAAGCTTCCTGACAAGCGCTGACGGAACAAAGAGAAATCAAATCCGGTATTAAACATACCCTGTTTTTCCCAAGAAACATTCTGGTTTCCAAGTGTTCCAGGCAATAAAGCAACGTCTGTTGCTGACGAAGTAATCGTATAAGTATCAACATAACGATAGCTACCGATGCCATCATTGCCTTGAGAGCCATAAGAAACTTTGAACTTTAACTCATCAACAAACTTCGCATTGAACCATTTTTCCTTAGAGATAATCCAGGCACCACCAAGAGACCAGAAGTTACCCCAACGGTATTTAGGATCAAAAGTAGAGGAAGCATCGCGACGATAAGAAAGTTCTCCGAAGTACTTATCAGCGTAACTATAATTTACTCTGCCGAAAAAGCCTTCGGTATTATAGTCAGAACGTGACGAGTTTACATTTTGCATTGTCACAGCACCAGATAGTTCTGTGTAGCTGTTTGAGAACATATTTTTCTTTGATCCCACAAGAGCATAGCTACGAGTACGGTAATATTCATGACCAAGCATAGCGTCTATTTCGTGCAATCCGAATGTACGATGCCAGTTAAGTAACTGCTGATAGTTGTAAGACCAACGGCGATTGTGTTGTATATTGGATACACCATTCGAGCTGGCGAACTGCCCATACCATGGGTTTCGAACGAAAATGTCTCGGTCTTCGTCTAAATATACACTGTTGGTTGATGTGAACTTGAAGTCTTTTAAGAATCTAATCTCGACCGTACCAACGCCATTAAAGGTGTTACCATTAATGTTATTGGTGTTTGCATAGATATCAGAAAGTGGGTTGGCTTGAGCCAAAATAGGACGTGTCAAGCCTGCAAAGCCTTTATCACCATAGTCTAAGCGCTGCAAGCCATTACGGCTATCAATCAATATTTTGCCATCTCCATCGCGCATATATAAAGGATAGATTGGAGCAAGTTGAAGCAAAGTAAAGAGGTTTCCAGAGTTATTTTCCTCACCATCATCACTAACTTGGTTGTTATCATAATGCGCATAGTTCATGTTTACGGCTATCTTCATCCAAGGTTTAACCTGATAGTCGGCCTTCAAACGGCTTGTAAAGCGCTTCATACTTGAACCCGCCGTGATACCTTTCATGTTCAGATAGTTGGCAGAAGCATAGAAAGTAGACTTGTCTGTGCTACCCGTTGCAGAGACAGTATACTCTTGGCGGAGTGCATTACGATAGGTTGCATTAATCCAATTGTCTGGACGAAGCAGATATTTCTGTCCCTTATAGGTTACCACATTACCCAAAGTGGCACGTGGATTCAATTTACCATTGCTACCAATAAGCATATCTCCTGTCGGAACGGTATAGACATTGTAGCCCAAACCATAGTCAGAAGAGTCTGTAAGATGTCCGTTTGCAAACTGGAATGCCTGCAAATCCGTCATATTCTGCTTGTCGCGAGCATAATTATAAAGTCCTTTGTACCATGTTTCATAGTAACCTGCTGGGCTATTTATATAGTCATAATTGCGAAGCGCACGAGAGTTTACGCCCCACTTAGCATCAACAGTCACAGTTGCATGATTGGTTCTACCAACCTTTGTGGTAATCAAGATGACACCATTTGCACCTCTTGATCCGTAAAGTGCAGCTGAAGCAGCGTCCTTAAGCACTGTAATGTCAGCAATATCCTGGGGATTTATCGTGTTCAAATCACCGTCGAAAGGAGATCCATCAACGACATATAGTGGGGCTTGTCCGCTACTTATGGAGCTAATACCACGGATTCGAATAGATGAAGTCTGTCCCGGCTGGCCTGAACTCTGCTGCATCTGAACACCAGATACCTTACCTTTCAAGGCCTCTACAGGGCTTGCAACCTGTACTTTGCTAATATCATCAGACTTAACTGTTGCTGCAGAACCTGTAAAAGCAGACTTTTTCTGAGTTCCATAAGCAACAACCATCACCTCATCCAAGGTCTTATTCTCGGCTTCCAAGGTGACTTTCATATTTGGTCCGGCTTTCACTGTCTTGCTTTGCATGCCGATATACGAAATCTCTAAACGCGAACCGGCTGGTGTAGAAAGCGAGAACTTACCATCGGTATCAGTCACTGTACCCGTATTTGTGCCCACAACCTTAATTGAAGCACCAATAATAGGCTCACCATCTTCACCAGAGACAACTGTACCTGAAACCTGTGTTTGTGCCAAAGCCATTCCAACACTGAGGAAAAGGCCTACCAAAAACATCATTAGTCTTTTTTCCATAAAATCTCTCTCTTTAAGTTATAATTAATTATTTGTTTGTTTTCTTATCCTTATACCTCATTATATATAGTACGTATATAATCTAAAACTACCCCACACAGATAGCGTCAGCGTCACAAAGGGTACGTATTCCGAACCTTGTAACTATTTTTTCTTCACCAAAAGAATTATTAGACACAACCCTTTTTCTCGTAGTCTCTTCTATTATTTAACTTTTATAAAAGTATATTTATGGTTACAAAATTAAGAAATGTTTAGATTACTTCCAAACGTTTTCTGCAAAAAGTTACTTTTAAGTGCTACTTTTAACATAATTAGTTCCGTTTTCTTATGTTTTCGTTACAAATTAAAAGTAACAAAGTTCCAAATCGTTAAATCACAAGAGACAAACAGATGAGAAAGTGGATAGACGCACAGGTAGACACGAAACGAATCATAAAATACGCCTGTAAAACCTAAAAATAAGAGCCAATAGACACCAAACAAGAACGGAAGAAAAGGGAAAAGAATCGTTAAAAGATAGGGGTTAATGATAGAAGAGAAAGAGAAAGTAAAACGTTTTAACCAATTTTACCACACAATCTGAAACAACTAATCATGTAATTCCTTATATTTGCACCCGATATTTAATTATTAACAAACACAAGAGTTATGAAGAATTTAAGAAATGTAATGTTGCTTTTTGCTGCAAGTGCAGCGATGATAGCATGCCAAAACAATGGTAAGACTGCTGCAAATGCAGCTGGTAATGACTCAGCTGCAACCGATACAGTTGCTGTTGATACTTTTGTTTACGAGGGAGAAATCCCTGGTGCTGACGCAAGTTCAGTCTACACATTGAAACTCGCCAATGATTCTACTGATGGTTTCGCACTACACATCCAATCTTCAAAAGCCCAAGCAAAGCCTGAAGACTATACAGGTAAGAAGGTTGTTGAAACAAAGAAGGTTGATGGTAAAGACGTAACAGTTTATAAGTTCGCTTTAGGCAAGGACACAACTTACTTCAAAGTTGTTAACGACTCTACGCTTCGCATGGTTAACGACCAAGCTGAAGAGGCTGCTTCTAAGCTCAGCTACGACTTGAAGTTGAAGAAATAAGCACGCTGAATAAAGCAAATTAAAAAGAAGCGGAGGTGCTCTGGCAGCATCTCCGCTTTTATTTTATTCTCCCCTTAAAGACAATTAACGACTTCATTCAGGGCTATTTTTGATTTCCTTAAGCCTCTTTCGGCTAATGATATGACTGCCGTCGGTAAACAATTAAAACTTTTCTACTTACGATTTCGGCTCACTACACTTTTTGAAACCACACGAGGCGCAAGCAGTTCTTTATATTCTTTGGAGTCATCCAACAGCTTTTCAGCCGCCTTTACCTGCTTATCATGTTTCAGAGTATATTCAATTGTGCCACGCTGATAATAGTAAATACCGATTATATCGCTTGCCAATGCCTGCATAATTCGCTCACGATTATAATCCAAATCCTTAGCAACATTATGCTTTAACTTGCTTTCTATTGCTTCAAATTCAGGCTTTGCATCATCATAATAACCTTCAAACTTAGCCGTTTTCACAAGCTCTTTCAAGATCTTTTCACTCACACCATCATATTTAAAGCCACTTTTCAGCACGTGTTGCTTAAAGGCTTCGTAGTCAGCATTGGTGAGTTCAAACTTCGATGGATTGTCAATTGTGGGATGTTTTGCCACATAGTCAATCACGAAATCAAGCACTGTTTCCGTCGAATCAATCACCGACATCAGGTAAGACTGAATATTTGACGCCGTATCGGGCTTGATTTCAATATCTGGTTTGATGCCACCGCCATCACGAACTTCACGTCCATGCAACGTATGGAATACCTTACTGAGCGAATCGGGCACGTGTTCTGTCGAACCAACTCGGTCGTGTCGGTAGTTAATTGCTTGTATACAACGACCACTTGGAATGTAATATTTATGTGTCGTTAGCTTCATCTTTCCATTATATGGCAAGTCAATCGTGGTCTGAACAAGGCCTTTCCCATAGGTACGCGTACCCATTACAACCGCCCGATCAAGGTCTTGCAGCGCGCCAGCAGTAATCTCACTTGAGCTTGCGGTATTGCCATTGACGAGCACAACGATAGGCATCACGGTGTCGATTGGTTCTGATGTCGTCTTAAAATCATGGTCAAGTCGTTTCACTTTGCCTCTATTGGAAACAACAGTCACATCTTTTGGTACAAAAAGATTCACGATATTAACGGCTTCACTCTCTAATCCTCCACCATTATTCCTTAGGTCTATGATGAGCTTTTGCATGCCGTCTTTCTTCATTTCGACAAAAGCGCGGCGGAAATCTTTGGCACATCCCTCGGTGAATTGATTCAAATTGATATACCCAACGCCATGATTTAACAACCCAAAATAAGGCACTGCAGGCATCTTAATTGCACCGCGTGTGATCTTCATCTTCATGATTTTACCCGTTGAAGGGCGTCGAATCTCAATGACAAATGTCGTGCCGGCATCTCCTCGAAGATGGTCACTTACAAACTGAGTTGACTTGCCTTCCATCGACAAATCATCGATTGCAAGTATGAAATCTCCCTTTCTTAATCCCGCGTTTGCAGCCGGCATGTTCTCATAAGGCTCATCAATGAACACATTCTTATATTTCGGACTATAACGTATTAAGGCTCCAACACCGGCATATTTACCAGTCATCATCATCTTAAGGTCATTGCCTTTCGCCTGTGGATAATATTCTGTGTAAGGGTCAAGGGCGTCAAGCATCGACTCAATAGCAGTCCCAATAACGGTATCAGCAGGTAATTTGTCGACATAAAGTAAGTCGAGATTCTTGTAAATGGCATTGAACACCTCAAGATTTTTGGCCACATTGAAGTTATGGTCCTTATCGTTTTGTGCTGCAACAGGCAAGGAAAGCAACACTAAAATGTATAGCAATAGTTTTTTCATAATTGTACAAAAGTAATATATATCAATGTAAAACCACTACTCTCTCCATTAAATTTCATGAAAACAAGCATAAAATGATTTTTTTTCTAAAATTATTTGGCGGTTCAAAAAGAATGTCTTATCTTTGCAACCGCAATTCAGAAATGAACTTTGCAACAATGCTTCAATAGCTCAGTTGGTTAGAGCACCTGACTGTTAATCAGGGGGTCGTTGGTTCAAGCCCATCTTGAAGCGCCAAGAAAAGGAATCCTTCACAAGAGGATTCCTTTTTTGTTTTATTCTCGTTTGAAAATAACGAGGGAGCAATCTGACTCATTTCACACGACAAAATGACGCAAAACACACGATGAAATGGGGCATTTTGCACGATGAAATGGCACAGATGATGAGTCGCTTTCGATGACATGAAACGCGAAGCTGCCTCTTTTTGTACTTGCATCTCTTTGAAACTAAAAAATAAAGTCTTATTTTTGTGACGTGATTCATGATGCACTTGCCACGTCATGGCTATGTATTTTTATCATCACGTCGGCTGAATGGTGAAAACATTTCATTCAACCCAGCCCAGCAAACAAAACATCTGGTCACCCATCTACTGAAGAATAACGCATAACAATGAAAGCCGCACTTAAATTCATACTAAGATATTGGGGGCTATGGCCACTGCTCACAGCGGTCTTTAGCTTAGTCGTCAGCGTTGGTTTAACAAACCATTGGGGCAATGCAGCATTATGGTTATGGCTCTGTTTAATCATTGTGACACTAATAACTCAACTTTATGTCATGCTGCAATACGTTAAAGCACGCAAATGGATGAGTGCTTTCATGCTGCTTCTACTCATGGTTGTGTCAATGATGTCGTTCTTTCTGTTCTTTGCCATCGCAGTAATGAGCGACGGAAAAGGCTTGCCCATGCAAGCCGTTTGACGATGAAAAAGCAAAAAGAACAATGCTTTTACAAACATTGTTCTTTCATTTCTTATGGAGAATCAACAGCATCATATAGTCGTTTTCTATCGGATTTGACTACGATTCATTAAATTTCAACCGACCTTTTTATATAAAGTAGTTCCTCTCCCCTATTGATGTGCTACACAGGAAGCTCCTTATCATCATAGAAAAGGAGTCTCGCCATGGCATCATTTTTTAGAAATAATAGGTCAATCCCACTTGCCAAGCGTTGGCACGAGCATTGGTTGACTTGCCGGCTAAGGCGTCCAGCCCCGATTCAACCGCTTGACTGGCGGTCATCTCTGCCGTCTTTCCGCACGCAACATTATAGTTGGCACTAAGTTGGAAGTGCTGAAGCAGCATGACTCCAAAGCCTAAGTTCACGCTGAAATTAGACTTTTTTACCTGCCATTGCGCTCTATCGTCGACAATAGAATGGTCTTTTTTGCCCACAGGGAAACCGACTTGAGGGCCTGCAAAGAAGAAAACGCTGGCATTATCTCCTAAGCCTACGCTATAACGGGCATTGATTGGAACAATGATTTGCTGCTGAACAAGCGCCTCATCTGCCACAGTTAGCTTCGCCTGTCGCTTGTCATAGAGGGCTGAAATATCTACAGCGAGCCCCGTAGGTGGCAAGCCAAACTTCACCGTTGGACCGAAAAAGAATCCACATTGATTACTTCTGTCAAAGACATGTTTATCAAAAGTCATGTTTGTGACATTCAATCCGCCCTTTAAACCGAAACGAATCTTTGCCTCAGCTGTGATGCAACAAAGCATCAGTAAGGCCATAACAAAAGCTACTCTAATTCTTTTCATACTCTAATTCTTTTTATCTATTAATGTTATGTGGTTTTAATGACGCTGCCGACGCACAGTAACGCGTGCCTGACCTGACACAGAAGAGCCACCATCTGACGAAGCTCTACGATTGCGACGCACGCTGGTTGGCGCACTATTTGTTGCTCGGCGGTTTGTCAATCGCTTGTTTTTAGATGTTTTTGTATCAGCCTTTGCAACGCTATCCAACGAGTCTTTGCGCGACGAATCGCCCCATATATTCTTTTCAAAAGTAGCAATCTCG
The DNA here is from genome assembly GCF_000477535.1 of Segatella salivae F0493. Lineage (NCBI taxonomy): Bacteria > Pseudomonadati > Bacteroidota > Bacteroidia > Bacteroidales > Prevotellaceae > Segatella > Segatella salivae. The sequence continues at coordinate 32,418 of NZ_AWGW01000032.1, read as the reverse complement.
CGCTCAATTCGACGCTGTTCTTGATTCAATGCACTATCATTCTTGCAATATTGTGATAGCGTCTGGCCCAACATATTTGTCGTTTTATAGATCTTTCCCTTGTAAAGATTCATGGTAAAATAGTCTGCAAGACTCATCACTGCGGCATTATTTAGGTTACTTGTCATAACAGTTTGTTTGGCAAGTGCAGACGCAATATCGTCATATTTCACCCAAAACAGGGGATATTTTGTCGTGCCATCACCGAAATCATCCAGTCGTTCCATGATGGGACATAAGGCAAGTACCTTCGTGTGGAACGTCCCAGTAGCTTGATCAAAGTATGAACTCTCTTTGAGATAATAGCCTTTTACTTCGGCCGATGGTATGTCACTGTTGTCTATATGCACGCCTTTATCCGTACGTTCAAAATAGATATGGTGGTCATTTAAGAATGTAAGTGGCTGCACTTTTGAGTCATCTGAGAACCTCTCATTACCGTCAAGACGATATTGATAGACGTTAATTCCGCCGCGACTTGGGCCTGCCATCATCAATTTAAAAAGCAAAGTAAAGAGATTCATGCGTCCATCCGTAGGCTCAACAGGGTAGTATAAGGCCGCATTGGCATTATCGTTGAGATTCAGTTCGCGGTAAACGTCACGACGCCAGACCACATCTTCGCTCATCGGTTCTTGCGTTGGATACATCAGTTTGGCTCTCAATGTCAAGTTATTGGCATTGCTTTTCTTCACCTTTGCAGCCGCTTCAGCCTGTCGAAGCGGTGACTGTGCCCTGCCATTCATACAGCAGAGGGCTGCCAACAGCATTACATATAGTCTTTTTTTCTTTATCATCATCTTACAATTACTTCCAAAGCCCCTGTCAAAGTGCGTGTGATTCCGTCAGGACCAACGGCTTTAACATGGCTGATATAAAATCTTTTGTTTCGTGATAGGCTGCGGAAGGTCTCACGTTGGCGGTCAGAGAAGTTTGCTCCTGCTGATGCAACAGGGACCGCATTGCCCATATTATCAAAGAAAACAGTTTCAAAACTCAACACGCGGAAAGGGATATCGAGGAGTCCATCATCAATAGCGGCATGGATACCCGACGCTCCCATCAACGCAGCTTTAGCCATTGCACCTCCTTTAAAGCGGTTTGTTCCAAGAGCGATATAGGCAGATGGGTCGGGCAACTTACGCACATGGAAGACAAAAGGAGGTAGCGTTCTGACCTGACCATTGTCTCGTGCCGTGACATGTATCGTGACATCACGACCTACTGCGGCTGGAGTGGCGATGAAATGTCCATTGCCTTTCGCTGTCAATCCCCCTCCTGTCATTGATATTGAGACTGCATTGGCAGGCACACCCGGCACACTTACGCTCATCGGATTAGGGTAACCAGCATATAAAACATTCATCATGTCGGCGGCAACGGTGGCACTTGTGGGTGTAGGAACAACGTTATATTTCTGTAAGAAGTTACGACGTATGAGGTCACCCCTACGATTTTGCATCAAGATGTAACCGCTAAGGCTATGTTCTCCAACGCCCGATGCCGTGAAACTATATTGTCCATTGCGCGACATTACACGCTGTCCGTTGACAAATATCTGGGGTTGTAGCGTCGTATCTACGGCTGCCATGACGATGGAAGCATTGAAACGTTCGCCCGGATAGAGCGTAGTTTTCTCAGGAATCACGTAGGCATTGAGCTTGTTTACACGGATATCTTTCACATCAATGTTTGAAACGAGCGTGTGAAGTACCTCACCTTCGGCGTAACGTACATCGCTTTGAAGCTTTGAAAGCAAGGTAACTGCGGCGGCAACTGGCATATTCTCAAACATATATTCCTGCCAGTTCTTGCCCTGAAGGCGTGCTTTTTGTGGAACAGTTGTAGAGAGATTGTCTGCTATAATGCGCTTCTGATGTGGGTCATCTATAAGATTCAAGATGCGCTCTCGATAGGCATTAACACGCAAGAAGAGTGCCTTTCCCTTCCCAGTCAATGGTGCTAACATCACCTCTCCAGCCGCATCAAGGTTATCTTTGTTCTTAATCTGATTGACATCTCCGTCTTTTCCATCTGCATTCTTTACGATAGCGACTTTCAATTGCTGTGCAAAGTCGAAGAGAGAATCGCTCATTTGCTTCACCGCTGTAGCCTTTTCAAACCACGCTTTCACCTTTTCGGGGTTCTGTTTCATCTGCATTTCAAAGTCCCGATACAATGAAATGTTCTCTTGAGTAGCGTTGCCTGTTGTGCGGTTTAGACTGTCTTCTACGATTGAAAAGCCATCCAACACCTCGGTAGAGATATTGAGTGCGAGCATGGCCAACAAGACTATATACATCAAGTTGATCATTTTCTGACGCGGAGATACCAGTCTTTTCTTAATAGCCATTAGAGCGTTGGGGTTTGATTTGGTGCAGCTGCACGCATGTTTGTCGTCATTGCTTCAATCATCCGGGCATAGATTGCATTGAGTTGTTCAATATGTCGCGCCAAAAGACGACTCTGTTCATTAATCTGATCGATAGTTCCAATCTGCTGACTGGCACTCTTCAACTGCATCTCATACACCTTTGTGATGCCTGTAAGCGTTCGATTGAGGTTCTCCATCTCCTCACTATCGCGTGTGAGACGAGTGCTTTGCGCCCCTACTTTGCCAAGAATCTCGGTGAGTTTCGTTAGTTCTTCAACATAGTTTTGTTGGGCTTCAGCCATTGCAGGGTCTACTTTCGGAAGCGCTATTGAAGCTACTTGTTCCGTCAGCGATGCTGTCTTTGCCACTGCGGGGGCTGCCGTCGTCATTGGTTGAGCCTGTATCTGCGGCGCAACCGAAGGCTTCACATTAGCCGAAACCTCATCCGTTCGGGTGAGATATTCATCCGTTAGATGAGTGGGGAGTTCCATTCCATCTGTTGTTTTGTCAAAAGGACGGTCGAAAGCAGATAGGAAGAACACCACAACTTCAGTACCCATACCAAAGATAAGCCAAAGGTCTGCCCCCTCAATATGAATCAACTTAAGGAGTGCTCCGAGTACAACGATAGAGGCACCCCAGCTATATGCATAGTTCAAAAAGGTCTGACCGGGCACACTGTCCATCCACTTTTGCAGACGATAGACGATGTTTAGTTTACTATATCTTGTCATTTTTTCTTGCTTTTATTACTACTTGTTGACGTGGCGAGGCTTCGAACACAACGAAATCCAATGTAACAACGCGGATGGTTTTGATACTCCCAAGAACGCCAAGCCGAACGAATCAGGCTTTCAGGGTCCTTCCATGAGCCACCGCGCACACTCTTTTTCTTCAGTGCATAGGGGTCTTCTTTGGCGGCATTATAAGCAAGTTGCGGGTTAATATCATTCATTGCGTCTACGCCCGAAGCCGTATATGCCGTACTTGTCCATTCCGCCACGTTGCCAGCCATATCAAAAAGTCCGTTAGAATTAGCCCCATAGATGCCCACTTTGCTTGTAATGAGATTGCCATCTTCGGTATAATTGCCACGATCGGGCTTGAAGTTAGCATAGAAACAGCCATTACCATTCTTCATATCTCTATTTTCCCATGGGAACTCATTACCGCTTTTACCACGTGCAGCATACTCCCATTCGGCCTCAGTAGGTAGGCGATAGCGCTGAACATAACGCGCTTCACCGCCTAATCCCTTAAGTAAATAGTCCGTACGCCATGCGCAAAAGGCATTCGCTTGCTCCCAAGTGACGCCCACAACTGGGTAATCATTATAGGCAGGATTACTGAAATAGTTACGCAAATACATTTCATTGTCAGCGTTCTTAAAGTCATTTACCCAGCACGTTGTATCGGGATAGATATTCACAATGTATGTATTTAGGAAGTCCCAAGAGCCAGTTCGTGGTCTATCTATCGTCTGTCTAACAATCTTTCCCTCGTCATTTATATAGGCGGTATCCTTTGAAATCATCACCGGTTCGTCGTCATTTGTAAGCACATCTGTGTTAAACGATCGTTCTTCGGGATTCATACGATTGCGCCGAAGGGCTGCAGCCGAGTAATCATAAATCTCATAACGATAGTTCATTTGACGCCAATCAAGAAGTTTTTCGCCTGTAACAGGGTTCGTAACATAAAGACTTTCTATGGCACGCTGCTCATCTTCATTAGGCTTTCGAGGCAAAGGCTTCTTCCAGTTGACGCGGGGTGTGATGGCGTTTCCATCTTTATCTTCCGTAATCATATAGCTTTCGTCGCCTGCATAGGCAGGATCGGCCAAACGAGTACGCAGAATACTGTCGCGAACCCACATCACAAACTGTTTATATTTGGAGTTTGTTACCTCGGTTTCATCCATCCAAAAGCCATCCACGGAGATGTCTTTCTTCGGTGTTTTCTCTCCCCAGAGCGAGTCTTGCTTATCAAGTCCCATGTGCAAGAAGCCTCGTTCAACCTTTACCATGCCATAAGGTGTAGGCTCAGAAAAGGCTCTTCCGCCACCTACTCCCACGACTTCGCCCCCTTTTCCGGCCATAGACAGGCCCTTACCACTAAAGCAACCCGTCATCATACAACCTGTTATGAGGAGCCATAACCCTATCTTTATCTTATGTTTCATTGTCTGTTGTTATAAGATTCTAACGCTTTGATGTTTGTTTTTGCCTTTCTTTGCGAGGTTTAGTTCCGTTTGATAACCCACAAAAAGCTCATGACTTCCATTGCCAAGGCTTAGTCCTGAGGTATAAACTTCATAGCTATAACCTACCACAACACCATGGAAAGTTCCGCCAATCAGGGCCGTAACAGAGTTTGTCGGACTATAACTGATGCCGCCATAAAGCATTTTTCCTTCGTGCGAATAAACCAATCTTCCGGTTACATCCGCCCGATAGGCCTTACCATCTGTGCGTAAAAGCACCGAAGGTTTTATTTTTAAGAACGGATTTCTAAGTTGAATATTGTATCCACCCGTCAGATAATAAGTGGGAGAAACCGGCAATTCATTGACATCCCCCATACGAATCTTGGGGCGATTCAAATGTTGCACCGATGCACCGGCATACCAATGGCGCTGCAAATAGTAAAGTCCTGCACCAACATCTATGCCATTTCCGTTGACATCTGTAGTCGCAAAGGCCGGATCTCCGGGTGTAGAGAGGTCGACTTTTGAGCCATCAAAGCTCTCATTTAGTAGTGAAACCTGCAGACCAACACGTAGCTTTCCCCCAACAAACTTCGTTTGAGCAGCATATAACAAGCCTAATTTCTGATGCGTGAAAAGTCCAATTTTCTCGTTAACGAATTGCACTCCGGCTCCTTGATAGCACCGCATGGCATAAAAAGGCAGGTCGGCAGAGGCATACATCGTACGCGGATGATTCTCAAAACCCGTAAAATTCAGCGCATAAGCCAAGTTGACATTGAGCTTGTTTTCCTTTCCGGCAGCAGCAGGATTGAATGAAGTCTCCATGTCAAAATAATGACAGAAGGCTGCATCATACTGCGCTTTGGCTGTCACAGCAACCCAAACGAGCATCACTGACAAAAGAAATCTAATCGTTTTATGCACGCTTATATAACGCGAATCCTTATATATTATTGCACGAAATTTATTGCATAAAAACATATTCGCCCACCTATTATTATCTCATCTGCGGCAAATCGTCTCGTAAACAGCACCATTTCATCCTATCATTCCACTCATTTTACAGCGTAAAATCATAGTAATTAGATTTCGCATTGTAACACATTGAACATCAGAAAGATATTAACGAAGTTGAGATAAAAATAAAATAAGACTTTCATTCGACAGAAACAAGCCGAACCTTATCCATTTATGCCGACACGAAACACCCTAAATAATAGAAAAAGGTCATAAAAAAACATCTCCCAAACAAGGATATTTCGAGAAACAAACCCTTTGAGAGATGTTCTTTTCCATTGCACGCCGTCTCATGAATCCACAAGCATAGCAATATCAAGAAGCCTTTGTCAAACAACAACTCCACTTGTTGGAGCGGCCCAACAGAAGCTACTTATTTAATATTCATCGTCATTCCACAAGAAATCATCCTTTGAAGGATAGTCTGGCCAGATGTCTTCGATGCTTTCATAAACATCACCTTCGTCTTCTATTTCTTGCAGATTTTCTAATACTTCTAATGGAGCGCCCGAACGAACAGCATAGTCTATCAACTCTTCTTTAGTCGCGGGCCAAGGTGCATCTTCAAGTTTTGAGGCTAATTCTAGTGTCCAATACATAGTCTTATCATTTTAATTCATTCACAATTATGCGTGCAAAAATAGCAAAATAAATCTTATCCACAAGAAAAGATGAAAGTTTTTTCGATGAAAATGCCAATAAAGATTAAAACAAAGAATTACACTTCTAAGAGTAATGAACTGCACATCTTGAAAAGAATAGCCAGCATCTGCGCTATGACAATATAAGAAGAATGGTATCACAAGACATGAAGATTAGAATTAAGTGTGATTTTCAGCATAGCAGAATCAGTCGTTTTATACCATGGAAAGGAAAAAGGAGAAACCAGAAAAATAAGACTTCGACTCGTGTTTTGCCTTAAAAAGAAAACCAACCATCCTAAATAAAAAACACGAATTAGTTGCATATTACAGATATTATTTGTAATTTTGCAGCGTTCAGTGGAATGAGGGACTCCAAAGAGAGTTCCTCATTTTATTTTAATAAGACATATATGATTGACAAAAACGTCGTAAAAAAGTTAGTAGAAGAATGGCTGTCAGGCAAGGAATACTTTCTTGTGGGCATAGAAATCAGCCAAGATGACAAGATTGTTGTTGAGATTGACCACGCTGATGGCGTTTGGATTGAAGACTGTGTGGACTTGAGTAAGTATATAGAAGACCATCTCAGTCGTGACGAAGAAGACTATGAACTCGAGGTAGGTTCAGCTGGTTTAGGTCAGCCTTTCAAGGTACTTCAGCAATACATCAACTTCATTGGTAAGGAGGTTGAAGTGTTGGATGCTGATGGAAAGAAGTATCAAGGCGTGCTAAAGAGCGTTGATGGTAACGACTTTACAGTGACCGTAAACGAGAAAGTGAAAGTGGAAGGAAAGAAACGCCCCCAGAAAATGGATGTAGACCACACTTTCAATATGGATAATGTAAAATATACTAAATACTTAATAAGTTTCAAATAAAGCTATGGCAGCAAGAAAAATTGAAGAAGATTCAATCAGTTTGATTGACACCTTCCGTGAGTTTAAGGAGACGAAGAATATTGACCGCACAACGTTAGTGAGCGTTTTGGAGGAAAGTTTCCGCAATGTGCTCGCTAAAATCTTTGGTAGTGACGAGAATTTCGACGTTATCGTGAACCCAGACAAAGGCGACTTTGAGATTTATCGCAACCGAATTGTAGTGGCAGATGGTGAGGTTGAGGACGAGAATAAGCAGGTTGCATTGACCGAAGCCCGTAAGATTGAACCCGATTATGAGGTGGGTGAAGAGGTTTCGGAACAAGTAAACTTTGCGAAATTCGGCCGTCGTGCCATCCTGAATCTACGTCAAACCTTGGCATCAAAGATATTAGAATTAGAGCACGATACACTCTATAATAAATATAAAGACCGTGTAGGTCAGATTATATCTGGCGAGGTTTACCAGATTTGGAAACGTGAAGTGTTGGTCGTAGATGACGAAAACAATGAGCTGATTCTACCGAAAAGTGAACAGATTCCGGCTGATGTTTATCGCAAAGGTGAGACAGTTCGCGCTGTCATCTTACGCGTAGACAACGAGAACAACAATCCAAAGATTATCCTTTCACGCACAAGTCCACTCTTCTTGGAGCGTTTGCTTGAGGCAGAAGTACCTGAAATTAACGACGGACTTATTGCTATCCGCAAGATTGCCCGCATGCCGGGAGAACGTGCAAAGATTGCCGTTGAGAGCTTTGACGACCGCATTGACCCAGTTGGTGCATGTGTAGGTGTGAAGGGAAGTCGCGTACATGGCATCGTACGTGAACTCTGCAATGAGAATCTTGACGTTGTAAACTATACGTCGAACATCAACCTCTTTATCCAAAGAGCCTTGAGTCCGGCACGTGTAAGCAGCATAAACATTGATCAAGAAAACCATAAAGCTGAGGTATATCTACAACCAGAAGAAGTTAGTTTGGCTATCGGTCGCGGTGGATTAAACATTAAATTGGCATCCATGCTAACCGAATTTACGATTGATGTGTTCCGTGAGGTTCCAGAAGGTGAAGCAGATGAGGACATCTACTTGGATGAATTCTCTGACGAAATCGACCAATGGGTGATTGAAGCCATTAAGAGTATCGGCTTGGATACAGCTAAAGCAGTGCTCAATGCACCACGCGAAATGCTCGTAGAAAAGGCCGACCTCGAAGAAGAAACCGTGGATCATGTCATCAATGTGCTGCGTGCTGAGTTTGAACAATAATCAAATGATTTGATAAGTTGCAATAAACCCTATCAACACGCAACAGGAAAAAGAGTACGTCTTCTCTTGATTTCTACCTCAATAGGAAATGATTTTGAATGACAACTCAATGAGAAGACAACCTTTTTAGAAGACGTTCTCTCTAAATAGAGGCAGCAAATGGAATACATTCTGCATGCAATCAGCCTGAGAGAACATTATATTTGAGGAACGAGATAAAACGAAAAAAAGAAGTAAACAATTACATGAGCATCAGATTAAACAAAGCATTACGTGAATTAAACATAGGACGTCAAACGGCAGTTGACTTCCTTACGAAGAAAGCAGAACTTGGAGAGGTGAAAGACGACTTGAGTTTTAAGCTCAATGACGCACAATATCAGGCTCTCGTTGAGGCGTTCAAACAAGATGCCGCAGTACGAAGTGAGGCTGAAAAGCTCTTCCAAAAGAAACCAAAAGAAAAGAAACATGCGACTGAAGCGAAAGACAATCGTGCCGAGAACCTGCTGAAATCATCTAATCAACAGGTATATACGCCGAAGGGAAAGATAAACCTTGACGAGGTAGGAAAAAAGCCTTCGCCAAAGAAGTCTGCTGCTCCTGAAGTGAAAAAAGCTCCAGAAAAAAAGGTTGCTGCCGTCAACCCAGAGCCTGAAAAGAAAGTAATAAAGCCACAACCTGAGGCTCCCAAACCACAAGTAAAGGTTGAAAAGCCTGTCAAAGTGCAAAAAACAGAGGCTCCTCAAAAGCCTGTCACCGAGGAAAAGAACGAAGAAGGAATCTTCACTTTGAATAGCGAGAAGAAGATTCTCAATACTCCTAAGGTGAACGTCTTAGGCAAAATAGACCTCGATGCAATAAATCAGAGCACGCGTCCGAAGAAGAAGTCTAAGGAGGAAAAACGCAAAGAGCGTGAAGAAAAGGCAGGAACACAGCATGGTGGCGAACGTAAAAAGCGTGTGCGCATCAACAAAGAACGCGTAGACATCAATGCAGAGGCGAAACAAAACAATGGTGGTGGTAACGGCGGTAACGGCGGAAAGAACAAGAATAAGAAGAACCGCAACAAGCGAAATCAAAAACCTTTGGAGGTAGATGATGAGGCTGTGGCACGCCAAGTAAAAGAAACGCTGGCACGATTGACAAGTAAGAGCCAAAACAAGAAAGGCGCTAAGTATCGTAAAGAGAAACGTGAGGCCGTTCAAGAAAAGCTGCAACAGGAGGCAAACGCAGAGCGCAAGGAAGCCAAAGTCCTAAAGCTCACCGAGTTTGTTACCGTCAGTGAATTGGCTACAATGATGGATATCAGCGTGACACAAGTTATCTCTACGCTGATGAGTGTAGGCATAATGGTGTCTATAAACCAGCGACTTGACGCGGAAACTATTAATATGGTAGCCGATGAATTCGGTTTCAAGACCGAGTATGTCAGTGCAGAAGTGCAGGAAGCCGTAAGCGAAGACGTCGACGACGAGAATGACCTCGTGCCACGTGCACCAATCGTTACCGTCATGGGACACGTCGATCATGGTAAGACTTCACTGCTTGACCATATCCGAAACACTAACGTAATTGCAGGTGAAGCAGGTGGTATCACCCAGCACATTGGTGCCTATGGTGTTACACTTAAGAATGGACAAAAGGTTACTTTCCTTGATACTCCAGGACATGAAGCCTTTACTGCTATGCGTGCTCGTGGCGCTCAGGTAACTGATATCGCTATTATCATCATTGCAGCAGATGACTCTGTGATGCCAACAACAAAGGAAGCAATCGCTCATGCACAAGCAGCGGGCGTGCCGATGGTATTTGCAATCAACAAGATTGATAAGCCGGGAGCGAACCCAGACAGGATTCGTGAGGACTTAGCCAATATGAATTTGCTCGTTGAAGAATGGGGAGGTAAATACCAATGCCAAGAGATTAGTGCAAAGAAAGGTGTCGGAGTAGACGCTCTTCTCGATAAAGTACTGCTCGAAGCAGAGATGCTTGACCTCAAGGCTAACCCCAATCGGAAGGCTACCGGAACTATTATTGAGTCATCACTTGATAAGGGTCGCGGTTATGTTAGTACGGTTCTTGTGAGCAATGGCACACTAAAGATTGGAGATATTGTTATTGCAGGAACCAGTTGGGGACGTATAAAGGCGATGTTTAATGAACGTAATCAGCGCATCACTGAAGCCGGACCATCTGAACCAGCCATTATACTTGGTCTCAATGGAGCACCTACTGCAGGAGACTTATTCCATGTATTGGAGTCAGAACAAGAGGCTCGTGAGATTGCAAACAAACGCGAACAATTGCAACGAGAGCAAGGATTGAGAACGCAGAAGCGCCTGACACTTGGCGACATCTCACACAGAATTGCTCGTGGCGAGTTCCATGAGTTGAACATTATTGTTAAAGGTGACACCGATGGTTCTATCGAAGCATTGAGCGATTCGTTTATAAAGCTCTCAACAGAAAAGGTACAAGTGAATGTCATTAGCAAGGCAGTAGGACAAATAAGCGAGAACGATGTCATGTTAGCCAGTGCTTCTGACGCTGTCATCGTAGGCTTCCAGGTTCGTCCTTCGTCTGATGCACGCCGCTTAGCTGACCGAGAAGGTGTTGAGATTAACACCTATTCTATCATCTACGACGCTATCGATGACATCAAGAGTGCCATGGTTGGTATGCTCGACAAGGTGAAGAAAGAGATTGTTACCGGCCAAGTTGAAGTACAACAAGTATTCAAGATTTCCAAAGTTGGAACGATTGCAGGTGGCTTAGTGACTGAAGGTAAGGTGCATGCCAAGGATAAAGCCCGCGTGGTTCGCGATGGAATTGTAATCCGTACGGCTGAAATCAATGCCCTGAAACGTTATAAAGACGATGTGAAAGAAGTTCCGATGGGTATGGAATGTGGCTTGAGTCTTGTCAACTTTAACGATATCATGGAGGGTGATATTATTGAAACCTTTACTGAAATTGAGGTAGAACAGAAACTGTAAACATTGTAGAGAGGTCATGTCAAACTTGAGATGACCTCCTCTCTACATATATATAATAAGGTAGTGACACTCTCCATTAAAGACAGGGTGTCACTATTGTGGTTAATAACAAATGTTACCAATTCAATAATGGTATACATTTTGTTGTACCATTCCATAAATTCAGGAATTTAGAAATGGCAGAAAAAGAGAAAAATAAGTTTGTAAAACAGGTGGCAGAAAAGAAATATGAGTTCGGCTTTACCACTGATGTACAAACTGATATCATAGAAAAGGGGCTCAACGAAGACGTTGTTCGTCTCATCTCTAAGAAGAAAGGAGAGCCCGAATGGTTGTTAGATTTCCGCCTGAAAGCTTATGAATATTGGAAAGATCTCAAGCAACCCACATGGGGACATGTGCATCTTCCCGAGATAGACTACCAGGCAATATCTTACTATGCAGACCCACTGGCCAAGAAACCCAAGAATAAAGAGATTGATCCCGAACTCGAAAAGACTTTCGACAAGTTAGGAATCCCACTCGAAGAGCGGTTGGCTCTTAGTGGAACGGCTGTTGATGCTATCATGGATTCAGTATCTGTGAAGACAACATTCAAAGAAAAACTCCGTGAAAAAGGAATCATCTTTTGTAGCATTGGAGAGGCCGTTAAGGAACATGCAGACTTGGTTAAGGAGTATTTGGGTAGCGTAGTCCCCTATCGCGACAACTATTTTGCAGCGCTTAACAGTGCAGTTTTCAGCGATGGTTCATTCGTTTATATCCCTAAAGGCGTTCGTTGTCCTATGGAACTCAGCAGTTATTTCCGCATCAACGCACGTAACACGGGACAATTTGAACGTACACTTATTGTCGCAGAAGATAACGCTTATGTAAGTTATCTCGAAGGATGCACCGCACCAATGCGTGATGAAAATCAGCTTCATGCAGCCATTGTAGAAATCATTGTGAAAGACAATGCAGAGGTAAAATACTCTACTGTACAGAACTGGTACCCCGGAGATGAGCACGGAAAGGGTGGAGTGTTAAACTTAGTCACAAAGCGTGGCGACCTACGTGGCGTCAACTCTAAACTGAGTTGGACTCAAGTGGAAACGGGTTCTGCTATCACCTGGAAATATCCTTCTTGCATCTTACGCGGTGATAACGCTGTTGCCGAATTCTATAGTGTGGCAGTTACAAACAACTTTCAAGAGGCAGATACCGGTACCAAGATGATACACATGGGAAAAAACACCAAGTCTACCATCATCTCTAAAGGCATCTCAGCCGGTCATAGCCAAAATTCCTACCGAGGACTTGTACGTGCTACGGCCAACGCGGATAACGCTCGAAACTACAGTTCGTGTGACTCTCTGCTGTTAGGAAGTAATTGTGGTGCCCACACCTTCCCTTATATGGATATTCATAACGATACCGCTGTCATCGAACATGAAGCAACTACCTCCAAGATATCCGAAGAACAACTTTTCTATTGCAATCAACGTGGCATACCAACAGAGCAGGCTGTAGGCCTCATCGTCAATGGATATGCCAAAGAAGTGCTGAATAAGTTGCCAATGGAGTTTGCTGTTGAGGCACAAAAACTATTGAGTGTAAGTCTTGAAGGAACTGTAGGATAAACGATAATAACAACAATTTTTGATTTAAAAAGAATGTTAGAAGTAAGAAATTTACATGCCACCATTGCTGGCAAAGAGATATTAAAGGGCATCAACCTCACCGTTAAAGATGGTGAAACCCATGCTATTATGGGACCAAATGGCTCTGGTAAGTCAACCTTAAGCGCTGTTTTAACGGGCAATCCACTATATACTGTCACTGCAGGTGAGGCCATTTTCAATGGTCAAGACCTACTACAAATGAAACCAGAGGACCGAGCTCGCGCCGGAATCTTCCTCTCTTTCCAATATCCAGTGGAGATACCTGGCGTGTCAATGACCAACTTTATGCGCGCCGCCATTAATGCAAAGCGCGAATATTTGGGTCAAGAGCAGTTGAATACTGCCGACTTTATGAAGCTCATGCGAGAGAAACGGAAGCTCGTTGACTTAGATAGTAAGTTGTCACATCGTTCAGTTAATGAAGGTTTTTCTGGTGGAGAAAAGAAGCGAAATGAAATCTTTCAGATGGCAATGTTAGAGCCAACGCTGAGCATACTCGATGAAACCGACTCTGGCCTTGACGTAGATGCCATGCGCATTGTAGCCGATGGAGTGAACAAAATGCATACCGATAAGACTTCAGCTATCGTGATTACACACTATGAACGACTGTTGGATATGATCAAACCGAATTTCGTTCACGTGCTTTATAATGGTCGTATTGTCAAAACTGCAGGCCATGAACTGGCTAAAGAGATTGAACAGCACGGCTATGATTGGATTAAAGAGGAAGCCGATGCACAGTATGGAGAATAACAAAGGAGGAGAATCATGAACAGTGAACAGCAATATATCGACCTCTACCAAGAGCAATCAGATGCCATCAAGCGTCATTCTGCCGAGCCACTCAACGCTGTGCGCGACCGTGCTTTCAATGATTTCAAAGCACAAGGATTCCCCACACGCAAGGTAGAACGTTACAAATATACCGACATGGCGGCTCTGTTTGCCCCTAACTATGGGCTCAACCTCAACCGCCTTGCTATCCCCGTAGACCCTTACGAGGCTTTCAAATGCGACGTACCCAACTTGAGTACCTCGCTCTATTTCATCATTAATGACACCTTTTACACAAAAATGCTTCCCTCGGCTCACCTGCCCGAGGGCGTTATCATTGATTCGTTGTGTCATGTAGCGACTGAAAAGCCTGATTTCATTGCTAAATATTACGCCAAACTTGCAAACGCTCAAGAAGACGGAATCACGGCGTTGAACACGATGTTAGCCCAAGATGGTCTGCTCGTATATGTTCCGAAGAATGTTAAAATAGACCGACCCATTCAGGTCATCAACATGCTTCGTGCTGATGTTGACCTCATGGTAAACCGCCGTGTGCTGATTATCATGGAGCAAAATGCCGAAGCGAAGTTCCTGTTCTGTGACCATGCTGCCGATGATCGCCGGTTTCTCTCAACCCAAGTTATTGAGGTTCATGTGGGCGAAAATGCTCACTTAGAACTCAACTGTCTTGAAGAGACTCACTTTAAAAACACCCGTGTCAGCAATGTTTACATCGAACAACAGGCCAACAGCCGTGTAAACCACAACGTAATTACCCTACACAATGGAGTAACGCGCAATCGCCTTGACCTTGTTTTCAAAGGAGAAGGTGCCGAATGTCATTGCAATGGTTGTGTGGTTGCCGACAAACAGCAACACGTTGACAATAATACGCTCATCGATCATCAGGTTCCTCACTGCACAAGTAACGAACTTTATAAGTATGTTCTCGATGACCACGCTGTTGGAGCCTTTGCCGGTCGTGTGCTTGTTCGCCAGGAAGCACAGAAAACAAGCAGTCAAGAGACCAATCAAAACCTTTGTGCTGCCAAGACGGCTCGCATGTACACACAGCCTATGCTCGAGATATATGCCGACGATGTCAAGTGTGCTCATGGTTCAACGGTAGGCCAATTGAACGATGCTGCCTTATTCTATATGCAGCAACGCGGTATCAGTCTCAAAGAGGCTAAGCTGCTTTTAGAGTTCGCTTTCGTCAATGAAGTCATCGATAAAATGGAACTTGAACCACTGCGCGACAGACTTCATCACCTCGTTGAAAAGCGTTTCCGCGGAGAATTGAATAAATGTGAGGGATGCCAGCTGTGTAAGTAGGCCGTCAAAAGCCTACCTCTACGCGCTGAAAGAAAGGGTTTCATCATTTCAATTTGAATCGTTCACTCCCTCAAACAGCCTTTGGTGTTTCTCATTGGGTAAAGAGTAAGCCCGCAATCACTATTAAATTTGCATTATGGATTATGATTTAAATAAGATAAGAA
Source organism: Segatella salivae F0493 (assembly GCF_000477535.1). NCBI lineage: Bacteria > Pseudomonadati > Bacteroidota > Bacteroidia > Bacteroidales > Prevotellaceae > Segatella > Segatella salivae. Next base: position 17,048 of record NZ_AWGW01000032.1, on the reverse strand, counting down.
AGGACTTTCCAATCCTTTCCCGCATGGTTTACGACCGACCACTTGTCTATCTTGACAATGCCGCAACTACGCAAAAGCCACTTTGTGTGCTTGATAAGATGCGCGAAGAATACTTGAATGTGAACGCCAATGTACATCGCGGTGTACACTGGCTCAGCCAACAAGCAACCGAACTCCATGAAGGTGCGCGCGAAACCGTACGCAAATTCATTAATGCAAAGAGTGTAAACGAGATTGTTTTCACACGTGGAACCACCGAAGGATTAAACCTAATAGCCTCAAGTTTCAGTGAAGCTTTCATGCAAGAAGGCGATGAAGTCATCATCTCTACCGTCGAACACCATTCCAATATCGTGCCCTGGCAACTCCAACAACCCCGAAAAGGCATTGTGTTGAAAGTCATTCCTATGGATGATAACGGTGCAATGGACTTGCAAGCCTTCGAGAAAATGATTAGTCAGAAGACTAAGATAGTCAGCATCTCTCACGTTAGCAACGTGCTCGGTACAATCAATCCTGTTGAAGAAGTTATCCGCATTGCCCACGAACACAACATTCCCGTCGTTGTAGATGGGGCCCAAAGTACCCCTCATTTCAAGGTCGACATGCAACAGTTGAACTGCGATTTCTTTGTGTTTAGCGGGCATAAGGTTTATGGTCCAACCGGAATTGGCGTACTCTATGGCAAAGAAGCCTGGCTCGATAAACTCCCGCCATATCAAGGAGGAGGCGAAATGATTGAACATGTGAGCTTTGAAAAGTCGACTTTTGAACGCCCTCCATTGAAGTTTGAGGCTGGAACACCCGACTACATTGCCACTACCGGTCTTGCCACAGCCCTCGATTATGTTTCAGCTTTGGGCATGGACGCTATACAAAAGCATGAAGAAGAGCTCACACGTTATGCCATTTCACAACTCCAAATGATTGAAGGCATGAAGCTCTTTGGCGTGCCTTCACACGCTGATGTGACGCGACTTCACCACGACGCGGTTATCAGTTTCCAACTCCGTGACATTCATCACATGGACATGGGAACCTTACTTGACCGCTTAGGTATAGCCATTCGAACGGGTCATCACTGTGCACAACCACTCATGAATCGCTTGGGTGTGCTCGGAACCTCACGTGCAAGTTTCGCACTCTACAATACAAAAGACGAGGTCGATGTACTCGTTGCAGGCATTAAGCGCATCTCAACCATGTTCTAAAGTGACTTGCGACACGCCATAACAGCCTTCAACAGCCAACCACAACAAACGGCTCTGGCCACAAAACTAATGTCTGCTGGCAACACAACAAACACGAAAGCCAACTGCGCATTGAGCAGATGCAGGGTCTGACGCATGCTGATTTTTCGCCCAAGCACAGCCGAATAATATGCTGAAAACCACCTGACGGGGCGACAAACAATGGCTTTCAGGCGCACAATAAATTGGCGTAGACTTTGTGATGACTGATGTTGTTCACACTCAAGATAGATATTCTTTTCCATATTTTCAGTTGTTTTTTGTTCATCTTCAATTACGATTGCAAAGTTAAACGGAAGCATGGAAGTATCTTTTCACACCAAATCTACACCTGTTAAAAGTGTTAACACATAACAATTATTAACAATATAATGCTCCTTCCCTATCTCAATAGTGGGTTGATTGAAGCGGGTTGCGACGAAGCAGGCCGTGGATGCTTAGCCGGAAACGTTGTCGCTGCGGCCGTTATCCTGCCCACTGACTATGTGAATCCTTTGTTAAACGACAGTAAAAAGCTTACCGCCAAACAACGTTATGCCTTGCGCGAGCAGATAGAACATGAGGCGTTAGCTTGGGCAGTGGGTGTAGCCACACCCGAAGAGATTGATAACATCAACATTCTTCACGCCAGTTTCTTGGCCATGCACCGTGCCTTAGACCAACTAAAGCTACGCCCTGAAGCGGTCATCGTCGACGGAAACCACTTCGATCCCTATGTCGTTGGCAAGGGATTACCCAATGAAGGTAAGCTTCTTCCTCACACTTGTATTGTCAAAGGCGATGGAAAATATCTGAGTATTGCAGCAGCCAGCATCCTCGCAAAAACCTATAGAGACGACTATATGACTGAACAGGCCCTGCGTTTCTCCTTCTATGGCTGGGAGAAAAACAAGGGATATCCCACTAAAACGCATTATCAGGGCATAGAGAAGCATGGACTTTGCGCGTTACATCGCAAGAGTTTTAACACCCACCCTAACCTTTCCAAAGGGAGAAAGCACGAAGTTGACGAAGGAGAATTGGTGTTTAAATAGCATTCTTTCTCTTCTTTCATGTAATGGAAAGTATTGAAACAATATAGCAATATCAAGCGAACACCCCACCCTTTCCGTGAGGTTGGGTAAGGAATCAACTCTATGAAGAAACTTGGCAACGAGCTTACGCTCATCCTTTTGATGACCGATGGCACAGATTATACAGCAAATGATTTGTGTGAACATTTGCAATGCACGCGTCGTAACCTTTATTACTATCTGCAATTTCTACGCGATTATGGGTTTAATGTCGTTAGAAATGGCAATTATTATCGTCTTGATCCACACTCACCCTTCTTTCGTCGCATCACGACTGCGGTCAATTTCACGAAGGCAGAGGCTGCTTTACTGCATCAGTTAGCCTCGGGTGCCGACACCAAGAGCCCCACCATTGCGTCTATAAAGAATAAGTTGGAGCGCACGTATGACTTGCGTCTTGTCACGGATTCACGCTATAAGAAGAAACAAATGCAAAACCTTAGCGACCTGACAACGGCTATCAACAGCAAACATATTGTCTGTTTGCATCATTATTCCTCACCCCACAGCCACTCATTCAGTGACCGTGTCGTTGAGCCTTTCCTCTTTTTAAATGATCATCAGGATGTACGTTGCTATGAATTAGCCTCTGGAACGAACAAGACTTTTAAGTTGGCACGCATCGGAAAGGTTGAAATCTACGACGCACCATGGATACATTCCGACAAACATAAAAGCGTTTTTACCGATATGTTTGGCTTTTCGGGAGAGCAACGCTACACCATTCGGCTCCGAATGGGACAGCTTTCCTATAACCTTATGCTTGAAGAATATCCCATTTCATCGGCATTTTTCACCCCAGAAGATGATTATCATTGGATTCTTGAGACAGATGTGATGAGCTATCTTGGCATTGGTCGTTTCATCCTTGGCCTCTATGATGACATTGATGTGCTGGGGGATGAAGGCTTGAAAGCCTATATTGCACAGAAAAGGGCATTGTAAAGTGAAGACCATCAACTTGGAAACAAAGGAACAAGCCCCTGCACCTACAGGCATCGGCCTATTTTTTCATCACGCAATCTATGGCAAACGACCTCATGTTTTCCCGCATTTCATCGCCTAAAATGAGGGAAATCATGCCGTGAAATGACGCAAATCATTTTCAAAAGAAAAGGCTTTATTTATGTTGTGGCTTTGGGTCTAACTGATAACCAAATGAGATTGAGATATAGCGATGATTCGTATCATGCCACTTTTCCGTGCGACTATAGGCCTCAGACACATTGGAGAAAGACGTGTCACGATTGAAAATATCTGCCACTTGCAATATGATAGCTGCCTTGTTTTTCAGCATTTTATACTCCACATCAATGTCCCATAGCCAGCGATGACCATTAAATTCGCGCATCAGATAACCCGAACGGAACAGATCATGCACGTTAGATACAAACTCAAAATGGTCCTTTGTATAGACTGTTTTCAAGCCAAAATCACACCTGATGAGGTCAGAATTGTTGATGGTTGAAGCCTGATAACGATAGCGATTGTAAGTAAACTCTACATAAGGTTTCACCGAAAGACTCTGCTTTTCATAGCTAAGTTCCATGTTATCTTTATAGGTAAAGCGGCTAAGAGGATTGAGGTGAAGCGGCTGATTGAAGTTCGTGGCGAGCAGATAACCATAAGAACGTGCCCATTCCGCCGTCATCTTATTATGCAAACGCCATGAGATGCCAAGCCCTTGGTCGTAGTCAAGCTCTGCATTATAGCGGTTATGGCTGGGCGTATTCATGGGTTTTGTGCGATAAACTCCCGTGGAAGGATTGTAGCAAAAGGCTGAAACTACAGGATTAATCGTGTGCCCATAGCTCAACTTTAGCATCAAATTGAGCTGCAATCTTGGGAAAAGTCGATGATGACGAAGTTCAAACAAATAGTCGTGTTCGCGTTTAAGGCGAGCATTTCCCATGGTGATATACAAGGGATCTGTGCTGTCTTCATAGTCTAAAGTGGATAATAACTCCGGCAGCTTTGTTTCATAAAGCCAAGACAAATCAAACGAAGCACGACGTCCATTCTTCCATTGCAGCTTCACTTCAGGGTTGAAAATATTGCTCACTCGACGTGCCACCGTGTCCAAACGACCACGAAGATAGTTGGTGGTTTCACGCTGACTAATCCATGAGAGATTAGACTTGAGCATGAGTTTCTTATTGAATTTCAACAGCGTTCCCAACTTAACACTATTCTTCCACAGGCGAGTGTGCTCAAGAAGTGAGTTTGCTGGGTCGAGGGTTGTAGGCCGATCGCCAACCACATAGAAGGCATCGGTGTCTGCATAAAAATGATTTCGATGGCGCAGATATTTGTATTCGGTTTCATTTGTGACCTCAACCATGAAGTTTTTATCAAACCAATACGAAAGGTTTTCACTCAAAGAAGACTGCCAGTCGACACCAGAATTGTGGCCATATTGCCACATTTGATAATTTAATCCGTGTGGACTGGAGACATCTCTACGGCTGCTCATACGACTGAAATCATCTTTATAGGTCGTTGAAGTGCCAAGACCATAACGTCCTTTCTCACCTAAGAAGTGCGCCCAATGCATGTCGAGATGCAGATTTGTCTGCTTCGTTTTCGTGTCAACGTGGCTATCATCGCGCATCGTTAGGTGCTGATAGAGCGGCGAACCAAATGGTGCGGTCGCACTTTCTGCCAGCGGATTGTCAGCAAACTGATAGGGGTCATCGTCAAACTGAGCACGATGGGTCTCATTATGCCTATTACCTTTTGTGTATTCTAACATCAAATTATAGGAGAACTGATTCTTTTCATCCGTATAAAATGAGCCTTCAGAGTTGAATGACGGTACGAGTTCATGGTTTTTATGCGCATTGTTCATGAGCGAAAACGAGCGTTGTTGTCCCGGAAGGAAATAGTCGGTGCTCTCTACATCCGTGCCCCAGCCATCACGATGAGCCATACTTGGGCCAAAGTTTATATAGTTTTCTGTGCCTTCTTTCCCTCCTTTCAGCTCCCAGTTATGCTGATAATTCACTGTTCCATATTGGTTTCGACCATAATAATCAATAGGCCATATTGTTGCCCATGACTGCCCAAAGGCGGTGGCATAGTTCTCATTGTTGAGGTTTCCATAAGCCATCACGGGATTTTTATCACTAAATCGCCAGGCACGTAGCTGCACTTGATACTCCCGTTTCGTGCGAAGATCGGCACTGGCATAGCCAAACAATTTATCAAGGAAATTGGGTTTCACTTGTATATCAAGTACTTGCTGGCCATCACCATCATCATTTCCCGTATGTTTTGCAAGCTCAGATTGCTTCTCATAGAGTTTAATCTTGTCGGCAGCTACTACAGGAAGCTGACCAAGAATGCTTCCTCCACCAAAGACATCCTTACCATTCATCTTGAGACGAATGGGCTTTCCGTTCCAAAAGAGCTGCCCATTACGCTGTTCAACGCCAGGAAGTTTGCGGATAAGCACGTCAAGTCGGTCGCCCTCTTCTAACTTAAAAGCCTCTGGATGGAACACAACGGTGTCGCCACTCATGGTGATACGCGGCATCTTTGCACTCACTTGAACCTTTTGAAGCATGATGGCTGTGGGATGAAGTGCTATTGTACCCATATCAACGGAATCCGAACTTTCCATACCATAGCTATAATCCACGATACGAGTAGAGTGATAACCAATGCTTGAAAACGTGAAAGCGATTCGCCCTTCCATCCATACATCTGCTACAAAATGACCGAGACTGTCGCTTGTATAATCGTTAGTTATGGTCCAACTATCACTGCCTTGACCACTCTGAACGGCTGTAATGGTGACACCACTCAAGGGTTGTCGTGTTTCAGCATCTATGACAATACCTTTAAAAACGTCTGCATGTAGGGATAAACTCCATACACATAAAAGGACAAGGAACAAGGGTTTTAACAACTGTTTCATTGGTTTTCTCATTGATATTCAACGATTTCGAGATTTATAGTCAATGCCAATTTTTAGGTATTAGAAACATAAAAGCATGGCACTTGCTTGCAAATATAAAAGTTTTTCGTCATAATAACAAGTGATTTCTTGGCTAATTATAGAATTAATTGCATCATTTAGTTTCAAGTTTCCCTTTCTTATCGTATCTTTGTCGTAACAGATTAAAGAAAGAAAACAAAGAAAAATGAAGAATATTATCAAAGAATTACGTCGCAAGGACCACCCACATGTGCTGGGAGCCTTAGACATTTTCAAATATATTGGACCGGGATTACTCGTTACTGTGGGCTTTATCGACCCAGGAAACTGGGCAAGTAACTTTGCCGCGGGGTCGGAATATGGCTACACTTTGCTTTGGGTGGTGACACTATCAACGATTATGCTCATCGCCCTTCAACACAATGTGGCCCATCTTGGCATTGTAACCGGCCTGTGTTTAAGTGAAGCTGCCGTTAAATATTCACCCAAATGGGCAGGTCGTCCAATTGTGGTGAGTGCGATTTTAGCCAGCATCTCGACCTCACTTGCAGAGATATTAGGCGGTGCAATCGCGTTACAAATGCTCTTCGGTATAAGCATTCCAACGGGTGCAGTGCTTACAACGGTGGCCACACTCATTATGCTTTTCACGAACAGTTATAAGAAAATGGAACGCGCTATCATAGGATTTGTATCGATGATTGGCCTGTCGTTTATCTATGAACTCTTTTTAGTTGACGTGCATTGGCCGTCTGCTTTGGAGGGCGCTTTTGTGCCTTCAGTTCCTGAAGGGTCACTAATGATCATCATGAGTGTATTGGGGGCCGTCGTGATGCCACATAATCTCTTCTTGCATTCTGAGATAGTTCAGAGCCGAGAAATACACTTAGAAGGAGACAAACGCATTCAACACATGTTGAAATATGAATTCTTTGACACGCTGTTTTCCATGATTGTGGGGTGGGCAATCAATTCCGCCATGATCTTACTTGCGGCAACTACGTTCTTCGCTCATGGCCAACATGTTGAAGAACTGGCTCAAGCGCAGGCCATGCTCCACCCACTTCTCGGACACAATGCAGCCAATATCTTTGCTATTGCCTTACTCCTTGCCGGCATATCCAGCACTATCACGAGTGGAATGGCAGCCGGAAGTATCTTCTCTGGGCTATTCGGCGAGTCGTATAATGCCAAAGATACGCACTCCATTGTAGGCATAGTGTTGTCTCTTGGCATAGCTTTGCTGTTGATATTCTTTATTGGTGACCCATTCAAAGGACTGATTGTATCGCAAATGTTCCTATCAATTCAGTTGCCTTTCACGATGTTTCTGCAGATAAGTTTAACCTCTTCACCCCGCGTTATGGGCAAATATGCCAACAGTTTGCCTAATAAGCTCTTCCTTTATGGCTTAGCTGGCATCGTAACGCTGCTGAATATATGGCTCCTTATCGAAAGTTTTACATAGAGAAAAGCTACAAAAGACCATGCGTTTTCATTGCAAACAGCCTATAATTAGAAGTTAACAATGTAATGATGTTTATGCTTTGACGTGTCGAAAACAATGATTCCACACAGAAAAAGATCGTAAGTTCGCGTGGCCTTTTGACTCTCTTGCACACGTTTCCAGAATGCTTTTGTGTCCTTGTTATCGTTGATTCCCTCTAAAATGAGAATGGAATCATCTGTTGCCACCTCGCAAAGTGCCTCATAAACAGCCTGATAATCCTCGGTCATCGATAGCCTTGCGATACGAAACGCGTTAGGAATCGTCTTGCTATCTATCGCTTGAAAGACCGTCTTTCGACATCCTTCATGCACATAAGCAGCATAAGGTTGTTCTGCCGAATGATAGTCAAACCAATGCGAAGCCTGTGCATAGTTGGCCAAACGGAAATAGAGTCGCCCCTTCTTCTTCGTGGCATGATCGAATGATTTGAATCTCATTTTCAGTTCATCATAAGCATAATAGGGATAATGTTCCGTCAAAACATAGCGTATAAAGCTATAGGCTGAGGGAGATTGAACGCCAAATCCACGCGAATATCCCATGCGATGAATCCAATTCCAAATCCATTTGACGCGGTATTTCAAAGCTTTTACGAACATCTATTGATAGTGCTTATGATACTGAAAATTTGATTTTATGGTGCAATATTCGTCATTTTTTGCGATATATGCAAGAAAATTATGCACGAATATCTATCAGAAAGGCTTACGACAAAGCTGCTTTTTCTTAGAAAACTCACTCCCTCCATCTCATTTTTTCATTTAAAAAAATTCCTTTTCTCCTTGAGATTGTTTATCTTTGTCTGCAAAATAAACAATCAACACGTATGAAAAAACAACTCAACTTTATTCTTTTATGCCTGTGTTTTGCCTTGACTTCGCATGCACAACAACAGTTTTCAATCCCTAATGCAGATGCTATAGGGTTTAGTAGGAACCGTTATGAGGTGATGGTTTATACGAAAATAGGTGAGCAACGCTATATACAAAAGCGATTAAATATAGACATAAATAAAACCAAAGATAATGATTATCCTAAGAAGTTGCTGGTGAATTGGAAACTCTTTTCTGACGAAGATACGCTTACACTCAAAGATATTGAAGCCCAAAATGAAGTGTTTTACGAGGTAAACGACTTGCAGTCAACGCCTCTGAACACCTTTATGGGGAAGTCGTTTGTGGTGCACGACAATAAGAAATGGCGTCGTGATGCCGACAGGGTCACCTATATGCTGAAATTCTTAAGACCTGATCTCAGCATCGTTCAACAGCTTTTCTATGGTGAAAAAGAGCGATATAACCATCAATTTACACTATCTAAGACCGTTCCTGATACGCTTAAAACCTGGCGTTCGGTGCGTTCTGATTTCCTCTTACCATTGGTTTTGACGCTCAAAAATGGCAAAAATGTCTTCATTTTCTATGATAGAGGTGTCTCCTATATCATGTTTCCAGACGCCAAAGGAGGCCTTTTGTATAAGGTTCACTCTGAAACAACCGCTGCAAAACTATCTCCTGCCCCTGCGAAATATGCCGAAGCAAGTCCTTATGACTTCCTATATTTCTCCTTAAATAGCAAATATGTCCAAACGGAAACAGCCCAAGGAAAGTATAATCTGCTGAACTTATTGGGACAAAATGTTTTGAAAGAGACATACGATTCTATCCGTTGTGACAGCCGTTTCATTGTCGCCACACGCGGAAATGATATCGATGTATTCAATCTCTACTTAGAAAAACTTCAACTTGGAAAGCCAAGAATGGTGCATGAGATTGCAGAATGTAAAGTGGGATGTATTGAAGTGCTAAACCAACAGGGTGCAGCCTACTACAATGAGCAGGGAGAACAGATTAAAGAACCCACGAAATATCCAATCTTTGTGTGTGGAACAGTAGCGAAATGGACGTATTCTCTTATCAAGGAGAAGGGCGAACACCTCATGAAATACTATTTATTTGGTCCTGGAACTCGGGAAGAAGAGGACAAACGCTACCTGCTTTCAGGCTGCCTTTCAACAGACTCTGTGACCTTCCTTAACTGGAGTAAGGAGTTCACACGCAGTGAAAACAGCTACATTCTTCATCAACTCAATATCCATCCACAGTGGATTCGTGTAGGCAGGAAAGGCAAATTTGGTATTATTGCCTATGATTATGTCCAACCAAAATACGTAGAACCCAAGTGCATTATGCCGAAAAAGGATGATTGGGAAAAGCCCGTTTACCTCTACCCTGTCGTGAAATGCACGGGGAAAGTATTGCTTCCAATAGACAATGACCAAGTCATTCTTAAAGAAGATGGACTGATTTATTTCTATAAAGACCATAAAATAGGACTCTTTCCACGCGACACAACACCCGTTTATGATAGCATTGAGCGTGTAACGAAGTCTTTCTATGCCATCAAAAAGGATGGCATTGCAGGATGGTATGACGTAAAGACCAACCGAGAATTTTTTGAATAACACCGCTCTTGAAGTCTAAAAAGATTTGCATTCACATTATCTTTAAGACAAACTATAAAGAAAAAGGCTCACATTTCCCAATAAAATAAGGAAGCGTGAGCCTTTGAAATAATATTAAACTCGCTGTCGACGGTTTCTCTCTGCTATGGCACCGTCAAACCATTGCTGAATAGTCAGCCTATAAAATCAATATCTAAAGCCCACGGTGAGGGTGATATTACGACCGTCAGCATGTGCATATTCGGCGTTACGTGCCATCAACATCGAAGCAGGCGTATAGTAAGTGTAGTTCAATAAGTTGGAAACAGCCAGACTAAAGTCCCATGATTTCACCTTCACACCAGCCATAAGGTTCAACAGATTGATGCGCTTCACGATACCTTCTCCTTCATTATATACGCCCGAAGCATTCGGAGCAAAGCGGTTTCGCTTACCCGTGTGCACATATTGCAACTGCAAATAGGTGTTTTCTATAGGTGAATAGTTGACATACATGCCCAACTTTGCGGCAGGGATTGAGATATTTGACATATACGTATCCCACTTTCCAGTAGACGATTTGAGCTTTCCTTCAAACCAAGAGAAGTTTGCTCCTGCCTTAAGATTAGGCAAGATGCGCGCATCGGCACTGAGTTCAACACCATAAACCTGTTGAGGTGTGCGGTTAACTACCCAGAAACCATTCTCAATCTTAAGGTCGCTGCCAAGTTTTGAATAGGTATAGAAGAATGATCCGCTTAGTTGCAGCCAATGATTAATATCAGAATAAGCACCAATCTCATAGTTATTTGTCTTCACTGGGGCTGTAGAAATCTTCGATAACACGTCAGCTTTGGCTGCACGAAGCGTGCGTCCTAAGTCAAAAATAGAGAATCCTTGTGAGTAAGCAACAAAGGGTTGGAAGGCAGCCACCTTGTTATAAGAAACTCCTACGTTAAAGGATACATTGTTATATCTTAGTGACCCGCCTGCCACATGCACTTCTGGATCGGTCACTTTGTTGCGAAGCACGTCATAATTTGGCACGCGAACATTAATGAAATCATAACGCGCACCAAACTTAACATTAAGCCATTGCCACAGCGTTGTCTTCGTTTGGAGGAATGGAGCATGGTTGTTGCTCGTCAGCCAAGGCATCCAATAGCGACCATCTACAAGCGGTTGAGCTGTCTTATTGAATAGATAGTCGTAGCCATAAACAAGATGTGTGAAGGCGTTATCAGAGAAAATAAGACGCGAACTGAATTGAGTTCTGAAACCAAACTTACGATCTTTCACTGCCGATTGACCGCTTGTACCTTCCCAACGCGGCTGAGTGGGGTTCGCTTTGCGGAAGTCGAAGATGGTATATAAGCTTGATCCAAAGATGGATGCTTCGAAATCAGTGTGTGAAAAGAGTTCACGTGAGGTGAATTTCAAGTAAGAATTGTGGTTATAACGAGTGCCTTCGTCTACGGCTTGAGGGTCTTTGTTGCCCAAAATGCCTATAGCAGGCTTCTGAAGATACTTACCTGCTGAGGGAATTAGCTTTGTATCTTGCAGACTGCGATAGAAATTATACATGAACTCCAATCGATTCTTGGGCGAAAGTGCATAGCCTAACTTCACAAGTGCATTCGTTGTATAGGTATCTCCAAGGCCATAGCGCGGAGAAATAAACTGTCCTGAACCATCAACGCTACTTCCTGTGCGACCGAAAGTACCATTAACAAGGTAGTCAAATTTGCCTACTGTGCCATACAACTGCTGGTTCAGACGATATCCCTGACCGCGTTTCTGACGGAAAAAGTTATAGGTTGACCCCGAGAGCGATGTTTGTCCGGCAATAGATTTGCCTGTAACATCTTTCTTGGTAATAATGTTTATGAGTCCGCCAATAGCCCCATTGCCATATAAAGCCGTTGAACCCTTCACCACTTCTATATGGTCTATGGCTGAAACATCAATGGTTCGGATGTCTCTATCCGTAGATCTTAGTGGGGTCGACTGCGGGATTCCATCAATCAGAATCAAGGCACTACGACCACGAAGTGACTGTGAGCGTGAACTCGTTGTATTGCTTGAGAGGGCCATTCCAGGTGTAAGCAAACCAAGAAGTTTAGACATATCCGGAGCAATCTTAGCCATTGCAGCAATCTGATTATGGTCGATTATCGTCACAGAAGCGGCAGCATTCGACTTCATCTCAGGTATACGAGTCGTACTAATGACAACTTCCTTAATCTGTTGTACGGAGTCAAACGGACTCTCTGTTTGCGCTTCACTCGGTGATACCACGGCAAACAGCATCGTAACAGGCAATAAAAATAACTTCATTTTCATCTTAATACAATCTTATTAAATAAATCTAACGTTTGCAAAGTTATAGAAAAACGACGCAAAAACCAATACCTAAAATCAAGTAAAAGTTAATTTCACATGACCTCTTGCCCTAAAAACCTACCTAAGCATAAGGATTTTCCTTATCAACCTTGGGCGAAAAATAGAATAACACCTGCGGCGTTGCATGTTGAGCACATTTGAAATGATAAATGGTTTATTGGAGATATTGGAATTGTTAACATTAAGAATTAAAATCATTTTATTCGTACATGCAATCAATGAATATAAAAAGCCTGCCTTTCCATCCATTGAATTTCCAACCAAGTGGCTCACTCGTAAAGTGATATACATTTGAGAAACGATTTTAAATGTATGGCGAAAGCACCAAACCTTTCGGGAAACGACTTTCGCCATGCGCGGAAATAACAAACCATTCGGGAAATAACTTTCGCCATGCGCGGAAACATCAAACCATTCGGGAAACAACTTTCGCCATGTGCGGAAATCACAAACCATTCGGGAAATGACTTTCCCCATGCGCGAAAATCACAAACCATTCGGGAAATGACTCTCGTCATGCGCGGAAATCACAAACCATTCGGGAAGTTATTTGCGGGAGGCCCGCAAATCATTTTATTTTCCCAGATAGACGAAATCAATAATAACTGGAATCAAATAAGGACTAATTAAACATCATAACCAAATGCCTTGAAGGTCTCCCAAAACATTGAATTTCACAAAGGAATAATGGTTGAAATCAAATTACCAGGCAAACAATTAAAAACTATGCCAAGAGAATTTAGAAAATCTATGCAAACAAATACATAGAATAGGCGTTCTATAACTCAAAGCCTCTTATGGAACACATCCCATAAGAGGCTATAAGAATTAACAAATCAAGAATTAAAATAGACTTCTTAGTCCTACCTATCTGCTACAGGGCGAATATTGTAGCCGAAAGATCTAGCTTGATTAAATGTCGTTGCCCCTCCGTATTGCGCACTAAAATAATAATTTTCATCTACTTTCACAGGCATGGCTGTCCAATAGGCTATACCATTATAAACTACTATACCCCCATTGCTATGCCAGCGATAACCCAGGCTTTCAAATCTAATTGTAGGAGTATGAGCAGAAGGATTGGGCTCTGTATAAAAGAGATAATGCCTATCATTTAGGTCTATACTCTTCGTGTTAGGTGTTCCGCCTGTTTTATAGAAACCTGTAAAAGCCTTACTTTCCGGAACATGGAAGCCTGCAGGACAAGGGTCATAAATTGTTTTGTCAACCCTATCATTGCTAAAGTTATCTACTTTATCATTATTGATAGACCATAAATTAAGATAAGGCGTAGGGAAAGCAGTTGAATTACGATAAGCATCGCTAGTAAAATAAGCATCAGGATGGCTTATAAAATCACCAACAGAAGCTGCATGATGAGGTATACCGTAATCTCCAGTTTTTGAATTGACATAATCACCAAAATTATATGCAACATAACTGAAACTTAGCCCAGCTTGGAAAACAGGGGCTCTATCTTGTAAATCCACTCCAGGTTTTTGTTTTACTATAAATGAAGCCTCCTGTGCACTACTTGGCACACCAGACACTGTGCTTCCAGCCTTTTGTCTCATAGTTATTCTTACTTTCCGAGATTTGCTGTATGTTGTTTCTTCCCATTTCAGCATAGTGTAACCAAGCGTCCTACGTGAAAAATTATAAGTAATATTATCTGCATTCTTACAAGGGATTTGATCTAATGCGTCTTTATGATCAAACCACAAATGCCAAGCCCACATTGTTTTTCCAGAATGACTTACGATGGCAAAGCTTAAATTACCATTGAGAATATCATCTTTGGTAACCTCAAATTCAACAAAGTCTACAGTTGTAGCAATAACAGCTCCATTTTCATCTGTTATTGTTGTGGGATAGGACTTAAAATGGAAACTACTTTCTCTCACTAAATTTGGCTGGTCCTCCCATCTAATATAAACCTTTTCAGCCTTGTCAGTAGAATTTTGTTCATTAATCAATGGATTCGTTATCGGATTGTTATTATGATCTACAAAATGATGCAAAATACCATCTGCAGTTCGATTAAAAGCCTCATAACTATATCCAATGTTCGTGACAGGTGCACTACTAATATAAGTTCCCTTTCTTATCTTATTTTCTTTGATTCCATTGCCATATACTAATGGAATACGATAGTACCCTGGTGCAGAGATAAGATATGAATTTGCACTTTCTTGAATATCACTACTTGAGCCATTAGTGGGGTTAGCTAAATTGAAAGGATTGCCAGAACTTCCCTTTGGATTTTCATTTTTAAGAATTTTATTATATGGAGTAAGATAATCTTTCATTATTGCAGCATGAACAGCCGGAAAGATTTGGTCTGTTGCAACTGTTGGAACGGCTCCTGTAAGATCACCTCCATCACCTTGCGACTTATCCAACTCATTTAACCACTCTGGTCTATTCATTCCCTTATCAACCCAAGAATGCCCATCATCATCGCTCTCTTCATACTTGACAACCTCCCATGCCACAGGTTGTTTATAGCTTGTACCATTAATTTCTCGATAACTGTCTACATATATTAAGCCATCTCCTTCGTTATAATCAGTAGATCCATCATATTCAAAAGTTGCAATCGGAGACACTGTGAGATGATTCTCCCACGCTGATTTCTTCAAGCTTAGCTTATATTCACTCGTAGTTCCTTGTATCCATGAGCCAGTGAGTGTAATGGTCATTGTCTTCGATTGACCATCATGTGTCGTATAGTAAACCTTTGCCTTTACACTATTGCCAGTAAGAGTTTGAGGCAACATAAAGAAAGTGTAGTTACTTCCTTCCTTACCTACAATCAACGTATTAGGCATCTTTGATGCATCTTCGCCGGGATTACAATTAAGTGTAACAGTCGTTCGCTCACTTTGGTGGGCACTTAAATCCCAAGTACCAGGAGAATTATATTCCGTTGGGAAAGTATACCTCCCTTTGTAAAGTACATTCTGTATCTCAATTTTATTAATTGTCATTGGTGACAAGTTCGGTCCTACAGAGAACTTCACAGCAGTGAGTGCATGTTGAAACATCAGATTTGTTTCAGGTGCAACACCGGGCGTATTATATATAACCTCACCTGTACACGCAGTTAGCAAATCTTTTTGTTTTTCTACATCTTGCTCTACTTCAAAATCGACGTAAGGAGTTCCTGAATAGCTTTCATCAGACAACTTGATTTTATTGTCACTACTTTTAATTTCTGGATATACTGCATAAAAACGCGCATAAGGTTCTGCTCCTGCCCACTGGAAATGATTAGCAAGAGTGCCGTTTGCATTTGTCTTCTGTTGATAAAACCATGTCGGAGTATTGCTTATCGCAGAAGAAGATGTTCCTCTGTAAGCTGAAGAAGAGAAATCACCAAGATTTGTTTTCTTGATTACAGTACCACGAGTCTTCGGGCCGGCTATTATTGGGTTGACTCCCTCAATGGTTGTTTGAATTAAACAATGTTGATTATCATCAGCCAGAAGTTTCTTTGAAGCTAAATCAGAATTCGAAATAGGAACTATACTGGCGCTGCGTGTTAACCCACTCGAATGTTTCGAAAAAGCAGTTTGCTGACCATCAACAATGTTAAAATGAACATCTAACTGACTATTTTGATTATTGTTCACGAGATCTTCGTCTGCACAAGCCGACATGATAATGGTCAGAATACTTACTAACAATGGTAAGAATCTTTCAGGAAGTTTATAATATTCTTTTTTCATTATTGTTTCATTTTTAATTATATAATTTCACTCTATTTTCTACTTTTCTAATCTTCATCATCAGGTTCAACCACTCCTCCACTGCCACTATGACTTGGATCGAAAGGTTTTACATCTGTGTTAGAACCCGCATTTGGACTAACAACTAACAAATGACACTCTGTTGGGACGGAAACCATAATGATTAGAGGAGCTACATATTTCCTTCGTACTTTCTTTTTCATTTTTACATTACATTTTATTATTTCAAGTTATAGTAAATCATGTTGGTAAAACACAAAAGGTTTGCAAGAATAAATCCTTGCAAACCTTTTCCTAGTAAAAACAAAATGCACTACACGAGCATTTAATAATTGATATTTTAGAGAGAGAGAGAGAGAGTGTGTGTGTGTGTGTGTGTGTGTGTGTGTTATAATTTTATTTTGAATAACAAAATAATAAGTATTAACAAATAATAAAATCATTTGTTTAAACACACGAATATTATAAATTTGTTTTGTAATCATCCAAATACTCAACTTTCTAAGGTGCAAAGGTAATACTTTTTTTGATCCAAAGAAAAAAGATAATATCCTTGTTTAAAAAACTTTAATGAGAAATCTATCGTTCAAATATTATCTCCACCGCATTGCCCTATTTGACACGGTGTACCAAATGACTTTCGCCATGCGCTGAAACTCCAAACCATTCGGGAAGTG
>NZ_AWGW01000031.1:0-34739 GCF_000477535.1 Segatella salivae F0493 | reverse complement strand
GGAGGAAAAATACGCTTCTGAGCGACTCAGAAAGACCAAATGGAGAAAAAATGCGCTTCTGAGCGACTCAGAAAGATCAAATGGAGAAAAATCACGCTTCTGAGTGACTCAGAAAGGCCAAATGGAGAAAAAAATGCGCTTCTGAGTGACTCAGAAAGACCAAATGGAGAAAAATCACGCTTCTGAGTGACTCTATGCACCCCATAATTAATGTTATAATACAGACATTTGTCATTCAAGTTTAATCTTAATAAAAAATTAATTTTATGGAAAAATTTAAAGTCAAAATTCCCAAAATGGCATTGGTAGATGGTACAAATTGTGTACGCTACTCCAATTCTCATCACCTCCAATTCATGTTCAACGTCTATGCATTGGTAAAAGCTGGCGACAAAGTGAAGTTGCACCTCACCGACGAACTGCTCAAGAGCTGGAACGACTGCATCGAGTTAGAAACGGAGCTAAACAAGCAGGCCACGGCCATGGTGCACACCGAACAGATGGCAGCACTCGACCGACAGCGCGACACGCTGCTGACCAACCTCTTTGGCATCGTGCGTGTGCAACTGAAATCGCCTGTGCAAGCCGTTAAAGAGGCTGCCCAAAAGCTCGACAAGGCACTCGGAGTTTACGCAGGCATTCAAAACAAAGCAGCTGATGCCGAAACGGCCGAAGTGCGCGGATTGTTGAAAGATTTGGAGCGTTTTTCAGCAGAGATGACCGCCTTGGGGCTTGCGCCTGTCATGGCAGAGTTAAAGACCGTGAACGAAAAGTTTCAAACCGTCTACAACGAGCGCCAAGTGAAGGTTGTTGATGCAAAATTGCCCCCTCTGGTTGAGGTTCGCCCTCAAACCGATGCCGTTTTCAATGCTGTGTGCCACTATATTGAGGCCAGCTATCTGCTCGCAGCGACCGAAGACGACCGTCCGCCGATTGAGCGTTTGGTAGACCAAATCAATCAGGAGGTAGACCACTTCAAAACGGCTCATAAACAGAGTATGGCGCAGAAAAAGCCGTCGCCGGCTGTGAAAGAACGCGAAGAAAAGCTCAAAGCGGCCATTCCGGCCTTTGCAGAAAAGGCTGGTTATGACGAAGGCTCCCTCACTTACACGGGTAAAGGCAAGGGTGCAGGCATGAAACGCCAATATGAACTTGCCATAAAAGACCGCAAGACTGCTGATGGCAAGCCCGCCACAATTTGGGTGGTCATGGGCAAAGATGGCTCGCTAAGTTTGGTGGAAAATGTGGAAAAGAAGGCTGAACCAAAGGAAAAAAACGAGTTTGGAATAAAGCCGAAGCATTAAAGCCTCACCCCCAACCCCTCTCCAAGGAGAGGGGAGATGCAAGCAGAGGATGTTTGCAGGATTTGTGAAGAAGACGAACCCCATCGCCTTCTGCTTTTGATAGCCCAGGGTTGGCGAGCATAGCAAGCTACCCTGGATTAATATGTTGCGTGGGGTACAACGCCATCGGTGTTGCGCTTTTTAAATTAATCCACCATGAATCCCCTCGCTATCCCCATGTTTTCTCGAAAAAAGCTCAACACTTATGGCGTTGAATCTCCTTGCGAATGCTTACCCAGGGTAGGCTCGTTCCTCGCCAACCCTGGGCTATCAAAAGAACAACACCTACGGCGTTGCGTGGTGAGAACATTCGTCATGGTGGATTCATTCATTAAAATATTGGCATAAAACCTACGGCGTTGCACCGTTGCAACATTCGCAATTATGGATTCATTCATGGAAACGCTGACATAATATCTACAACATTGCGTATTAATGACAAATCTATTGGTTTGCGTTAATACGTCTATTATAATGCATTATCATTGATATTCTCACAATGAAAACGATATATCATCATTTGATATGCCCTTTTCAACGCCATCGGTGTTGCGCTTTTTAAATTAATCCACCATGAATCCCCTCACTATCCCCATGTTTTCTCGGAAAAAGCTCAACACCTATGGCGTTGAATCTCCTTGCGAATGCTTACCCAGGGTAGGCTCGTTCCTCGCCAACCCTGGGCTATCAAAAGAACAACACCTACGGCGTTGCGTGGTGAGAACATTCGTCATGGTGGATTCATTCATTAAAATATTGGCATAAAACCTACGGCGTTGCGTCGTTGCAACATTAGCAATTATGGATTCATTCATGGAAACGCTGGCATAATATCTACAACATTGCGTATTAATGACAAATCTATTGGTTTGCGTTAATACGTCTATTATAATGCATTATCATTGATATTCTCACAATGAAAACGATATATCATCATTTGATATGCCTTTTTCAACGCCATCGGTGTTCCGCTTTTTTAATTTCATCTCTTTCAAAAGGGAAAGCGGCGCAAAGAGCGTTTTTTATGAGGATAGACGAACCCCATAGGGGTTCTGCTTTTGATAGCCCAGGGTTGGCGAGCATAGTGAGCTACCCTGGGTTAATATGTTGCGTGGGGTACAACGCCATCGGTGTTGCGCTTTTTTTGATTAATCCGCCATGAATCCCCTCGCTATAATCATGTTTTCTCGGAAAAAGCTCAACACTTACAGCGTTGAATCTCCTTGCGAACGCTTACCCAGGGTAGGCTCGTTCCTCGCCAACCCTGGGCTATCAAAAGAACAACACCTACGGCGTTGCGTGGTGAGAACATTCGTCATGGTGGATTCATTCATTAAAATATTGGCATAAAACCTACGGCGTTGCGTCGTTGCAACATTCGCAATTATGGATTCATTCATGGAAACGCTGGCATAATATCTACAACATTGCGTATTAATGACAAATCTATTGGTTTGCGTTAATACGTCTATTATAATGCATTATCATTGATATTCTCACAATGAAAACGATATATCATCATTTGATATGCCCTTTTCAACGCCATCAGTGTTGCGCTTTTTTAATTTCATCTCTTGTCAAAAGGAAGAGTGGCGCAAAGGAAGTTCATGAGAGAGACGAACCCCATCGGGGTTCTGCTTTTGATAGCCCAGGGTTGCCAAACGATAGTGCAGGCTACCCTGGGTTAATACGTTAAGTGGGGGGACAACGCCATCGGTGTTGCGCTTTTTTAATTTCATCTTTTCAAAAGGGAGAGGGGAACGCAGGCAGAGCCTTTTTGCAGGATTTCGGCATGCATTGGCCCACTCACCCAAGCTCATACAAGCGAGAAAGCGCACATCGGTGTGGGATGATGCATATAAACAAGAATGGCATTTGGCAGAATCGCCAAATGCCATTCTTCTTTTTATTCAGTAGCTATCCCGTAGATTGAATGAACAGTTATGCTTCAATCAGAAGGATAGCAACGATAAAAATATTAGTTAATGTTCTGCACCAAGCGACTCATACACCCCTGACCAGGTGCTGAAGGGTCGAGGTTGACATAGTTGCCCTGTACTAATCTAACATGTATGATTCCAGAGCCTTTGTATGAAGAGGTGAAATAGTTTCCATGATTTCCCCATTGAGAAATTGTTTTGCTTCCAGCCGGTCTATAGGCCGACAATGGAATAAATACCACGCCACTATTCTTTATTTTATCGTATGTCGTTGCATTATTAATCATATTCGCTCCCACTCCGAAAGTAGGATTTGATGAAGTGAACACCTTTTTGGCTTTGTCAAGCGTCATCTCGTCGGGGAAGATAATATAACCACGTTGCTCTCCAGGATTTCGAGTTCCATTTTCATCAATATAACATTGTGACCATTTGGGAATTCTGGTTGAACCACTTACCCAAATACGATCGGTCACTGTAGTTGTAGTTTTAGGCAATAGATAGCCCCATTCATCAGAGGTCATTGTGCGTGTCTTTTCAGTACCTACGTACAACTTATTACCGAAATCATACTGAGTTTCTATGCCACTTGCAGAACCACCAGGCCTAAAGTATTCAGTTGCTGAAAGTAATGTCGGATTATCTATCATTCCCCATGAAGGAAGGTCAAAATAACGATAAGTCTTTGGTGAAATATACTCCTTGCCATCCTTCTTGACGGTTTCATAGGTGTAAGTGCCATTCTCTCTCCTTTTATTCTTTGGCATAGCCATCTCCCATTGTTCAGGAGCTAAACGATAATAACCTGGATGTATGGTATATCTACCAGTGATTTTGAAAGGCTTATCATTTTTCGATTGGATAAGAGTATTAGCATTCATTACTTTTTCCATCATGCGTGTGTTATAGGTTGTCATAGGCATCACATACTGCATGTTACCATTGGTAATGGCAACTTTATGCGTACTACTGACAGAGAAAGCAGCTTTATGTCCATTGTAATAAACAAAAGACTCAGCTTCAGGATAGCTACGTGCCTTGGGAACCTTTGTTACCACATCGCTATATGAGCCATCATAATAGGCATCGAAAATTAGAGAAGTTCTACCAGGCACAAGGATAGCACAGAAGTTTGTCGCCCCCTCGTCGAAGAACACATTCTCTTCAGGATCAACTTCTGCACTTGTTGCTGTTGTTCCTGTGGCCTTTCCCGACGTTAAGTCAACAGTTGCAGCGGTGTAAATGCCCTCGCCTCTCATTCCAACTCGTGTGATATGAGTTCCATTATCCGTTGACATTGCAAAGTGAGCAACAGCAAATGCATTTTCCAATGTGATACTACCTTCAACGTTGGCATTAGAACCCGAAACGACAATCTTGCCCAAGCCCGACCATACACAATTATTCTTTAAACCATTTATACTCCCTGGCTGCTTGGATAGGTCGATATTTATCTTGCCTGCTGCTAATTCCTTATCGCTGATAGTGTTCTTACCCATATAGAAGAAGCGATAGACGTTTCCACTGACGATTCGACTTACAGGGATTAATCCAATAAACTCGCCACTAACACCATCACGTTTAGTAGACGTCAATGTAAGTGTTGAAACCTTCATCCTTGAACCATTCGTCGTTACGAGCAGCAGTTTGTCGCCACTCTCCCACTTCCTATAACTTTTAGCATTATGCTCATCAGGCAATATATTTAGCGTAAATTCTGATTCAGCCGTTACAGTAAGAGTCAGCTTTTCCTCATTGGCATCATCTTCCAAATAATCGGTAGGGTCAGAAGAACAAGATGTGGTGATAATTGCCATAGCTATGCACACGGCTGACAAAAGAATACTTTTTTTCATTTTAATAGTATTAATACCAATTGGTATATGACTTATTTTTTAACTCTCTAATTATCTGCATACAAAATTACGCAAAAAAAACAGAAATAACATGCATTTACAATGTTTAACTACATGTGTATCTACACATCATTGCACCAAGAGCATGTTATAACATCTTCAACCCACACCTTTAATTTGTATACTAAGTTTTTTATACTTAGAACAACTAATAACAGATACAACAAAAGATGTTGGTGCTTAAAAACAAAGATTAGACCTTTTAATTTCTACTCATCATTCTCTCCCCTAAGCAAAGGCAGGGAAATGTGATATCTTACAGCCACGTATCTGACAAGGCAAATCACAAAAAACGTTACTATAGAGGTTATACCAATGTTTATACCGAGGGCTGCCAACAACCAATAGATTAGCCCTCCGGCAACACTTGCCATGGCATAAATATCTTTCTGAAAAATGATGGGTTCTTGATTTAAGAGCACATCTCGAATGACTCCGCCCGCAACTCCAGTGATGCATCCCATAACGATAGCAACCCAAAACGGATGGTCATATTGCAGTGTCTTCTGTAATCCGGCGATGGTAAACATTGCAAGCCCCAAAGTGTCGGTGATGAGCCAGGCATTCTCCATGCGACTGAGTTTTTTGGAAAAAAGGATTCCTACGAGCAAGGCGATGATTGTGCAGGTGAAATAGATGCTCGAAGTCATCCAAAAGGGAGTTACTCCCAACATCACGTCACGAATGGTTCCACCGCCGATAGCGACCGCAAAGCCACACACAAAGCCACCGAACCAGTCAAAATGCTTCGCTGCCGCCATACGAATTCCCGAGATGGCAAAAGCAAACGTACCAATAAACTCGATGATGAGAAGCACTGTGTGTGCTACTTGTGGATTAGGGGCAATCATAGGTGGAGTTTAAGGATTGACAACGTTTTGTGGATGACCTTCAATGAAAGCTTTGATATTGTCGGCACAAATAGCTAACAATCTTGAACGCGCCTCCTTCGTAGCCCAAGCAATGTGTGGTGTGATAAACGCGTTGGGTTGCGCAAAGAGAGGATTATCTTCAGAAGGTGGTTCTGCACACATCACATCGGCACCATATCCGCCTAATTGTCCATTCTCCAAAGCCTCAGCGACATCAGCATCATTAATGAGTTGTCCACGCCCAGTGTTTATCAACAAAGCACCTTTTTTCATCTTGTTCAGCGTTGCTTTGTTTATCATCTCAAAGGTGTCGACTGTCAAAGGACAGTGCAAAGAGAGGATATCGCTCACAGCAAACAGACCTTCGAGCGTGGTTTTCTGGATTCCTTCGGGTAAATCAGCCGAATTTTTGCTGGTGAGAGCAAAGACATCCATGCCGAAATCGCGTGCAATCTTAGCAACTTTACATCCAATGTTTCCTAAGCCTACGATGCCCAGAGTTTTACCACTTATTTCGCGTAAAGGAGTATCCCAGTAACAGAAATCAGGATTACGACTCCATTTTCCCTCACGATTGAGTTGCGCATAGTGCTCCACACGATTGGTTAGATTCAGGATATGTGCAAAAGTCATCTGCGCAACACTATCTGTACTATAGGCGGGGATATTTGTTACAACAATGCCATGCGCTTTGGCTGCATCAATGTCAACAACATTATATCCGGTGGCCAATACACCAATATATTTTAGTTTCGGCAGCTGCTCTATAATCTCTTTCGTGATATTTACCTTATTTACAAGTATAATCTCAGCATCTTTAGCCCGATTGACAATGTCTTTCGGTGCTGTGCGATCATAGAGCTGGAACTCACCAAGAGCCTGTATTGTTTCCCAAGATAAATCGCCAGGATTTGCAGCGTAACCATCTAATTCAACTATCTTCATGTCTTTAATAATTTTGTTCTTAATCTTTAAACCTGTCTCCCCAGCAGTTTTCCATTTGCTTATTCAGCTTTTCTTCAGCAGCACTATGTTGTCCATGCCAAAAGCGAGTCTCTTTCAGCTCATCAGGCAGATATTGTTGTTCCGTAAAATGCCCGGGATAGTCGTGGGGATACTTATAACCGTCATGATAACCGAGTTCAGCCATCAGCTTGGTTGGGGCATTTCGCAAAGGAAGTGGAACTGGAAGATTCCCTGTTTCGCGTACCTTTGCCAACGCATTATCAATGGCAAGATAGGCAGAATTGCTTTTCTGACTCGTAGCCAAATAGACCGTAGCCTCAGCCAAAGGGATTCTTCCTTCGGGCCAACCAATCTTCATCACGGCATCGAAGGCTGCATTTGCCATCAACAACGCATTGGGATTGGCTAAGCCAATATCTTCAGATGCACTGATTACCAATCGTCGCGCTATGAACTGCGGATCTTCTCCGCCCTCAATCATTCGAGCCAACCAATACAAAGCTGCATCAGGATCACTCCCTCGGATGCTCTTGATGAAAGCCGAGATAATATCATAGTGCATTTCTCCATCCTTATCATAGGCCAAAGGATTTGATTGCAATATGCTTTCAACAAGTTCGTCTGTAATCACAACCTCATCACCAGTAGCTTCAATAACAAGATCGAGGATGTTTAATAACTTCCGTGCATCACCACCACTAAAACGAAGCAGTGCCCCACTCTCTTGGAGTGAGATGTGCTTTTTCTTCAATTCAACGTCGGTTGTAATAGCCCTCTTGACCAACTGCAATAAGTCTTCTTTGTCAAGAGGCTTTAAAACATAAAGTTGACAACGTGAAAGCAAAGGGCGAATCACTTCAAAAGATGGATTTTCTGTTGTTGCCCCAATCAATGTTACAACACCACGCTCAACGGCTCCCAACAAAGAATCTTGTTGAGACTTGCTGAAACGATGAATCTCATCAATGAAGAGAATTGGTGAAGCTGAATTGAAAAACCGATTATTCTTTGCTTTTTCGATAACATCACGAACGTCTTTTACGCCGCTTGTCACAGCACTAAGCGTATAGAAAGGTGTCTCCAACTTATGTGCAATAATCTGAGCTAAAGTAGTTTTCCCAACTCCTGGCGGTCCCCATAATATAAAAGAAGAAATGCGTCCTGCATCAATCATTTGGCGCAAAACGGCACCTCGTCCAACTAAATGCTGCTGACCAACATATTCATCGAGCGAATGTGGGCGCATTCTTTCTGCTAAAGGTTCACTCATAGTTGTTGCAAAAATAATTATTTCACATGATATGGCAAAAAAATATACGCTAAAAGTTTGTGAATATGATGCAAAGTATATACTTTTGCAACAAAGAAACAAGGTATATATGAGACAACAAAAAGTTCTAACACTAAAGACCCTAAACAAAAGTAATGTTTGGGATATTCAGGAGAATGACGTTTTTAGAATGTGGGAAACTGCTGAAAAAGAAGCAGACCTCAAAGACAATGCACGTCATTATGTTGATATCATCCGCAGTGCTTTTGAAATCGAAGAAGTAAAAGTTGATAGACCGGAAGTCATTGCTAAATATGAGGAACGTGGCTTCAAGGTTGGCTTTGTTAAGATTGACGACAACACGAAAGTGAAATGGGCTATCAAGAAGCGCCCTATCCTACGTGTCACTGACCTCACTTATGAAAACATTCACCACATTTCAGCGTCAAAGCTACTCGAAGTAATAGAACGTAACTTCGGAGGAGGTTGGGATAGCCTTCCTCAAAGTATTCAAGACATCATCGAACGTGGCTTTGACATCAGCACAACGACCCTCCCTAAAGATCGTCTTCACAAGCCAGGTGGCATGTATGAAAAGAAAATTAACGATGGATATGAGGTTCTCGAAATTGAGAAAGGAACGTGGGTTGAGGCTATCTTTGCTAAGGAAAGACCAGAATTATATCATGCAAAGATGAAATATGAATCTACAGAACAATTGCCCGAAGAATCTCCCGTGTCACCTGAAGATGAGGAAGAGGATGTAGTTGTTGACGACCATTATAATGATCCTGAAGACGAAGATGATGCTTTCGATGAAGATAAACTGACGGAAGAAAGCTATCGCACAACATACGATGAAGATCCAGAATCACTCGATTTAGAAGCATCTGAAATGAGTGATGACGAAGAATACTAATTCTCTGCATTGATTTCAGACTTATACAATATAGGCGTATAACTCATTTTCTAAATAGCCTTTGAGTTATGCGCCTCACTTTATACACAATTTTGCGTCACCAAAGAATGGGTGGTAACGCAAAATAATAGTAACTAAAATACCAATAACCTAAAGTCTACATGATATTACTCACCTCGACAATATTCTCTGCAAAACTCAACTATAGACTAATAAAGAAATTAGCATTAACTAATTGCGCCAAATGGCCGAACCTACAAGCCCTTTGTGCCCCGCAATGTATATTTTACTGTCTTTGTTGAGTGTCATTTTACAATTCCTTTCTCTAAATATTCAACCAAATTTAAACGAACATGCTCTGCTGCGCTTTCGGAAGCTACCTTTGCTATGTCACTATCTACCATTATATTTACAAGCTCTTCGAAACTTGTTTTATTGGGATTCCATCCTAATTCTTTTCTTGCTTTCATTGGGTCACCCCATAAATTTACAACGTCGGTAGGGCGATAGAAGTCTGGGCTAACGACAATGAGTTCTTTTCCCGTTTCCTTATCAATACCTTTTTCGTCCATCCCCACACCTGTAAATTCCAATGTGATACCTACACGTTTGAAAGCATGATAACAGAACTCGCGCACACTATGTTGTACCCCAGTTGCAATCACAAAGTCTTCAGGTTTTTTTTGCTGTAGAATGAGCCACATACATTCTACGTAATCTTTTGCATACCCCCAGTCTCGGAGTGAACTAAGATTGCCTAAAGATAGCTTTTCTTGCAATCCTTGTTTGATACGTGCTGCAGCAAGTGTAATCTTACGCGTTACAAAGGTCTCACCGCGGCGCTCGCTTTCATGATTAAAAAGGATTCCTGAGCAGCAAAACATATTGTAAGCTTCACGATATTCTTTGACAATCCAAAAGCCATATTGCTTTGCTACGGCGTATGGACTATAAGGATGGAATGGCGTATTTTCATTTTGTGGTACTTCTTCTACTTTTCCATAAAGCTCCGATGTGCTTGCTTGATAAATGCGACAAGTCTCTGTTAGTCCTAATTGGCGTACAGCTTCGAGTATGCGAAGCACACCTATTGCATCGATATCCGCTGTACATTCGGGAACATCGAAGCTCACTTGTACATGACTTTGAGCGGCAAGATTATAGATTTCCGTTGGGCGAATTTTTCCTATTAAACCGAGGATACTCATAGAATCTCCTAAGTCGCCATAGTGTAAATGAAAGTTATCTCTCCCCTCTAAGTGTGCTATTCGTTCCCGATAGTCCACGGATGAACGGCGAATGACACCATTGACCTCATAGCCTTTCTCAAGTAAAAGCTCTGCTAAGTAGGAGCCATCTTGTCCTGTGATGCCAGTAATTAACGCAACTTTTTTCTTATCCATATGTTTATTATTGTGAGTTTTTTATTTTTTTCTAATATTAAGTTTTGTCTTTTTATAAGCTTACTTCCTATATATGTTTCTCCAATTTGAAGCGCATTTATATGTGAACGTTTTGAATGATTTGTGTGATAGAATCTTTTATCTTACACGCTTAGTTCTGAAAGGGATTTTTATAAAGTCCTAAGAGGGCTTTAAAGTAGAGAATGAAAAAGGACAAATCGCTGAAATATCGTTTAACCATACGTTTTGGTTCGCAGTAAATGCGATACAGCCATTCTAAAGCTAATTGTTGAAAGATGTGTGGAGCGCGTTTAATTTGTCCTGCTTCGAAATCAATTGTCGCACCCAAAGCCATCCAAATTCTAACATTTGGCATGCAATCTTTATAACGGACAATCCATTTTTCTTGTTTTGGTGCACCAACACCAACCAATACAACATTAGCTTTGCTACGTTGGATGGTATTGCAAATTTGTGCGCATTCTTCTGCATTTTGTTCAAAGCCAAAGGATGGAGAGAGTGCTCCTACAATGATCTCTCTACCGACTTTCTCATTGATACGTTGCATAGCCTTCGTAGCAACTCCCTCTTTTGCACCTAACAAGAATATCTTACAATTAAGATTATCTTTATGATATTTATAGAATGCCGTAAAGAAGCTGCTCCCAGGGATTGCCTCAGGGATTGCTTTTCCAGCCAGTTTTAATGCTAAATAGAGAACTTTTGAGTCGCAAACCACCCAATCGGCCTGTTGATAAGCTTCCCAAAAAGCTTTGTCATGCTGCAATTTTACGAGGTGATCAATATTTGGTGTAAAAAGAACGCCTTCTTTCAAATCAGCTAATAACTGCTGTTGCGTGATTGCTTTTAAACGAATATTTAGTATGGTCACCATTAAATTGACTTCAAATTTTTAAATATTGATATTTCCCAGATAAATAAGGAATATACTTATCTATCATCCATGCGGTAAAAATTGATAAAGCACTCACTGCAACAAAAAGACCAATAGGATGACTAAAAAACATCTTCAAAAGTTCATAAAAATAAATATGAATAACAAGAATGAGCATTGAGAGCCTGCCGACAACAGCTAAGCTTGTAGGAATAAATTTACTAATACCTATAATCAGCAAGATACCTACTAAACTATTAAATAGGAAAGTAGGATAATTTTGCTTATAATCATTCCAATACATATCTATAGGAATCATACCAATATTGTATAACGACATCACGAAAAGAAACAATAGAAGTACAGATAATTTTATTTCTCTTCCTGTTTTCTGTTCTGGCAGTATTCTATCCCTTAACAAATCGCCAAGATAGATAAAAGGAATTACAGTTAGAGTTGTATTGATAAAAAGAGGAAGTTTCAAATGATGTCCAAACAATTGATAAGTTCCTAAATAAAAGCCTATGATAGATAAGAACACTATCAATAATCCCCTATACTCCACTTCAATTTTCTTAATACCATAATAGATGATATAACACTCGAACATGCACAACAGAAACCACGATGGGCCATTCATAATCTCGTAGGGATTAAGCCACATTTTAACAAAAGCAAGGAAGGGCTTTGTAAACAGGTAATAGATAAAGTATGGGATGCTCCATATTACAAAGGGGATTAGAAGCTGATTCGTTTTTTTTCTGATTTGTAATTTCAAGGAGATAGGAGTATGATAAAACACACCCATGATAAAGAAGAATAAAGGCATAACCCACATGGTTACACCAAAATTACCAACTCTACAATGCCATGAAACCACGAATAAAATTGCTATTCCGCGTGCAATGTCAATACTATAATTACGTTTTACCTTATTCATCTATAAATTTTTTAGGAGACATACCTATTTCTTGTAATTTAGATTCATATTTTCTTTTATCGACATCTGAAATGGAAGCAGTGCCAAGTACTTTCATTCCATGATAATATGTGTTAAATAAATTATCCAAATCTGACATGGACAAACGTTTTGAAGGTGGATAAACAGCTTGCTCATGCACTAGTATCTGTGCCTTGTCAAACTTCACGCCTATAATCTTTGCTGGTATTCCTGCTATGACAGCATAAGGTGGAAAAGGTTTGTTTACCAAGGAACATGCACCAATAACAGAGCCTCTTCCTATATTTGAACCTGGTAGGAGAGTAACTCTCGTGCCTATCCAACAATCATCAGAAACTTCTATATCTTGACTCTTATCATTGATATGCAGACTTCCCGTGAATGTATAAGGAATACCAACTGTTGGAGTATGATTGTCAGTAACCACTGTAAAGTCAGTTGATATCTCTGTATAATTACCAATCCTAAGTTTCCCTTTTGTTCCAATAAAAGTAAAGCCACCCAATATTTTGCTATAATCGCCTATGGAAATAAGTTCAGGTGCCGACACACTAAAAGGAACTGTAAGATAGATATTCTTACCAGTACTGTACATTTGGCGACATAGTCTGTTAATTTTCCATTTGTAAAATTGTTCTATTAACCACATAATCAAAAAAAATTACGCCTGATCAATGCATTGTATTAACCGTTCTATAAGTTTCTTAATCACAATATTTGACTGATATAGTTGAGCTGTTTTAAAGGCATTTCTATTCATTTCCAACTTCCTCTCATCAGGAAGGTTAATGTAATTAACAATACATTCACCCATTCTTCTGCTATTCCCAGGAGGAATAAGGAAACCATTATATCCATCTTTGATATAACTTTTTAAACCACCGATAGCAGACCCAATAACAGGTTTAGAAGCAGCCATAGCCTCCAAACCGACTAGACCTAAACTTTCTTTTAATGTTGTTGGAAAAACAAAAAGAGTGAGATTAGTATAAAATTGAGGTAATTCTGCATGTGAAAGAGCACCATAATAGGTAACTATATGTGATAAGTTTAAAGTTGAAATCAGATGTTTCAATTCTTCAACTTGCCTACCTGTTCCTGCAATTTTAACTTGAATGGGGTGTTCTTTGTAAATATCTTGAATCGCTCTTAGTAAAATATCCCATCCTTTACCTGTGTCGATACGTGAAACATAGCCGATTGTGAATGGGGATTGTACAGGAGCTATCATTTCATTATAGAAGGACTTTTCTATTCCCCCCGATGGTGAAACAAATATATTTTGAAGCCTAATATCTTTGAATTTATCTATTAAAATATCTTTGAAGAATTCAGATGGGACGACAACCAACTTGGAATTTATAAGAAGTTTATGTACTGCTTGCAATACGTTTTCAGCTACTTTTGATTTCGTTAAGAGGTCATCTCCATGAATATTGAATACGATATTAAGTTTCTTTATTTTCGACAAGAAAAGTAAAGGAATAGACGAATAGGTGATGTAGTGTACGTAAATAAGAGCATAGTGATGGAATAGTATGTGCAAGGTTATGCTGGAATAAAACCAAAAGTATTTCAACAATTTGCAAATCTTACTTGTTGTCCGTCCCTTAATGACGCATAAATCTGTCTTATAGTGCATGGAATAGCCTTGTAATTCGTGTGTAAAAAGTGCTACAAAGGTACCATACGATGGATCTTTCTCAGAGGGAAATAAGTTGGAAATGACGAGAATTCTTTTCTTACTTTTCATAAGATTGTTTGTAAAACATTAGAGCATTGAGTGTCGCGATGAATAGTCCAGCTGTACTTGAAAAATAAATATGTCCAGCAAAGGTGCTCATACCCAGTAAGATAATATCACTTGCGAAGATAATTTTAATGAGATTGTTATTCTTTTTATTCTGTTTTAATTTGAGGAAAAGGTATATCCATGAAGAAAAATAGATGAGAATGCCGGTATAACCCATGTTGAGGAGAACATCAAAAAAGTCCATTTCTACGGTTCTATTGCCTCCTATACCAAATAATTGGTCGAAGAATGGCGCATTAAAGAAGATGGACATACGTTGTTCTACAAATGTTTGTCTGCTAGAAAGTAGTAATTCTATGAGTCCTCCTTTATTATATGCATAAATAGCTTTCTGCAGGTAAGCTGCATCTCCCGATAAGAAGTTGTCTAAGTTGAATATAAATATGAAATAAAAGGCTGCAGCTATTGTGAGGCCAATAATAGCTTTCTTGTATTTGGCTTTATAATAGAGAATCAAGATTACGGAAAAAATTGCGGAAAGAATAGCCGCTTTCGAAATGATTAAGATACCTAAACAAACGATTAAGCAGCATCCTATGAAGAATATTTTTCTCCCTCTCTCGTAAAGATTGTAAAGTATAAATGGGAATAGCGCCATACAGACTCCACCTAATTCATTCAATGCATAGAAATAACCGCAGAAACCAAGACTGCCAAAATTCGTTTCGTAGGATCTAAAACCCAGTCCCAAAAGTCCAGAAAAAATGTTGATAGCAAAAATGATAAAGTTATAGTTGAAATTTTTTTTTATCCAAAGTATGGCAGCATTATTATATTGTCGGATGAGAATAGATATGTAGACAAATATAAAGATATTGGTTAAAGGCTTCAATAAAAGCTGTAAGGACTCTGTATACTTTTCAGGGCTCACATATAGGTAATGAAGGCTTTGCCATAGGATATAAATGATAATACAACACAATACACACCTCCCTTGTTTAAATTTTAATAGTCTAAACGATAGTAAAAGGATGATGAAAAGTTTGTAAATGACAGATATTGGTATACCTTCTCCTAAACGGAGAAAGAAACCATTAATAGAATCTATTAGCAGCCAAAAGCAGAAGAGGTTGAGAATAAAGCAATCTCGCTGCTTAATAGTATTGATTTGGCTATTCATGGGGGCGTAGTTGTATATGGTTTGTACGATAGTATATGGTTAAAGAGAATATGCACCATAGCGCAATCATACATATAACCATACTCCTAAATGACCAGAGATATACAATATGTGGGAATACACCCATACTAATAATGGTAAAAATGATATAGCCAATAGTTATATCATCAATTTGATTTATGGCTACTTGTAGCAGTGAAACATTATCGAAAATAATCTTTAGAAATAAGCTACATCCGACCATACAAAATAAAATAGGGCTACTAATGAAGTTTTCTCCTGCAATGATTCGTACAATGATGTCGCTTAATGTTGTAGAGATTGTTATAAATCCAAATGCAGCAAGTAAAGTCATAAGAAGGCTAATGTCCCATAATCTCTTACATTTTGAAAATTTTTTTTGAAAATAAAGTGTGGCTAATTTACTCCAAATAGGATTGAGGACACTTTGATAAATGCTTGTGAAGAATGTAAATACCTTTTGTGCAATATTGACAATTGCCGCCTCTTTTAATCCTAACAATGCACCAGAATAAATGGTTAAAATATTAGTTAAGAAGCTTCCTGCGAAACCAATAATTAAATATTTTATACCTAAAGGTAACAAAAACTTTATATCCTTAATCGTCTGTCCCATTTGAATTCGTATGTTCCACCATTTTCTTTTGTAAATAAAAAAACATGTAGAGATGATGTAAACTAAAAGTGGACAGATAAAATAGATGACAGATGTATATACGATTGAGACTTTAAAAATAGCAAGTCCGGATACAATGATGAAGGTAAAAACGCTTGATATAAAACCAAAGATAGCATTATACTTGTTTTCTCCATAGCTAAAGAATAAAGCCCCAGGAATCGATAGTGGTATCGTGAAGAAGAATAAGAGTAGGACAATCGTACAAATGATATGTCCTTGTTGTTGTAGCTGTAAATCTTCAGTCTTGAAAAGCTTTTCAAATGGGAAGTAATGATGAAAGAAGATTAATATAAGAGCTAATAGCAAGGCAAGTGTACTGAAGAAAATGAGTGTAGAATAAAAGTATCTTTTAGTATCTTCGTCTCCTTCTTTCCCACGGCTTAAATTTTTACTTGCAATGCTTCGCAGGACATTCGTTAATCCAAAATCGCCAGTAATGATGACTGCAGCAATGGAGGTGATGCTTCCCCAGAGCCCAAATTGCTCTTGGGTATAGAAACGAATAATAATAAATACTAATAAAGAGCGTAACAGCGTCGCAACCGTTGTTGAAAGGAAAATCCAAGAGATGCCTTGTAATAAAGATGATGAAGAGAGCCGTTTTAATCTATTCATTAGGAAATAATAATGTGTGTGTTAAATTATAAAGCAAGATATTAATCTTTAAATGACGAGATTCCACTTCCATGCAAGATACTGTTTTATTTTTATAGGCAACGTATAGCGATATGGGCTTAATATGGATTTGAACTGCTTTTGTTCATGAATTGGGGTTCTAATCGTCTCCAAAAAGTTTATATCTTCTTTAATTCTTTCAAAAACATTGTAGTTGAAGAGTATCCTTTTTTTAGCATCTTCTAATGTAATCGTAGAGTCAAAATCCCCTCGGAGAGCCTTTTGCATACATTGAATAGCTTGGTTATAATGGGTAATATCTAAGTAGACGAATGAGTTTTTTGGGAAAAAATCATCAATATTAGGGCACCCATAATAGAATGGTATACACGATGTTAGGAAAGCATCTCCTATCTTCTCTGTCCAATAGTTAGGGCAAATGCAGTTTTCAATGGCTAAACAATATTTATACTTGGAGAGGACTTCAAACTTATCTTCAATAGGCTGATAGCCCATACCATATATGTCTAAGAGGTCGGGATATTCTTCTTTCACTCGTTCTACAAATGCAACTCGTTTACGATGGCCTTGTGTAAAGCGTTTATTTGAGGTGATAATACAAAATTTATTTAAGCGCTTTTCTATCGATTCCTCAAAATTTTGGAAGAATGTCGCATCTAAATTCTTCTTATTTCCTACGAGCCATGGCAAAACGGGATGACTTAGTTTGAAATGCGGATGATGTAGTTTATAAGGGCCAACAACGAGACCATATTGTGCTAAGTAGCTGGACGGAAAAGGTTTTATAAAAGGAGGTTCTCCTATGTACAAAATACGTTTATGTGTGGGTACTTTGCAAATGAGTTCTTTCTCAACACTATCAATCACTGCGATATAATCGTAATCGGTAGTGGTATCGAACACAAATTCTATGTTTTGAAACTGTCCTATGAGCAGTTGTCGCCTCAAATGCTGCTGATCTGACAGAACTAAGACCTTAGTCATTGTTTTATTTTTTTGAGAATTTTAAATGTAAATGCAGCAGGGATAATATAGAATCGGGCCAAATTATAGTTAGTTATATGGAGTACTAATCTCAAGAAGAACGGAACAGATGTATAAGCCGAAGGTGCTATACCTCTAATTTTAGTATGTAGTTCATAAAACGAGGCCTTGTCTTTTGCTTGACAACAGGCCACTAAATGATGAGAATATAATTTCAAAATGCCGATTTCTAAGGCTTCTTGATAAGAGTTCCTCTTGTCCCTAAAGAACTTTTGAAGCACTTCTATGCTCTTCCAGTCTTGTAAAAACCGTGAACGTGAATATTGATATGTATAAGATTGTTCATTAGTACAATTATAATAGTATAAAGTTTCGTGTATATTTTTTACACTATGTGCATAATAAGCCAGTCGAGCAGTTACTTGATAGTCTTCTCCACAGTTAATATTTGCCAGCGGTTTAATAGCATTATCTCTATATAAACTTGTGCGAATGAGCCGCCCCCAAATACAAACAGGCGCTTTCCTTGCTAATAACGTGCATGCCATATCCTCTGCGTCTAAATACGAAGGTTGAAATACTACTTGCTCGAAATTACTATGTTGCTCTATAAAATCAACGGTTACAATATCACAATCATATTTTATTTGAGTAGCGACCATCTTTGCTACCATATCCTTACTCACATAATCATCAGAGTCAACCCAAGTTATGAAACGACCATGCGCATGTTCTATAGCTATATTTCGTGTAGCAGCAAGTCCTATATTCTCTCTATTTTCAATGATATAGTAATTGAGCTGACAATTTATTAGTCGTCTTTTTAACACGAGTAAACTGTCATCCGTCGAACAATCATCTACAAAAATATATTCTACATTTGGGTATGTTTGTCCCAAAATACTATCTAAGCAGCGATTGAGATATGTACTTACATTATAAATTGGTACACAAATCGATACTAATGGAGCTATTTCTTTGCCTTCTATCATCGGTGGTTTTAATCTAAAATAATCCAGTTATCACAAACACAATCACGATTAATGAAGTTATTGGGTGCAACAACGATATGATTCTCAATGGGATGTTGTAACCAGGCTCCCCACCAATAAAAAGTGGAGTTCGATATAATAGCATGTTGACATTGAGTCATGAGATACATATCAGCTATGGTTGCCCACGCATTGTCTTTCTCTTTCACGAAATAAAGATTAGCGTTCGTGGGAAGATTATTCATTGCCCATGCCTGTTCTTGTGTAAAAACAACAAATAAAGGGGCGGGGAGCTGTTCTTGAATGTGGGAGATGGCTTTCGCATAATAGTCTTTATTACAAAGTGGATATGGGGAGTCTTTCTTGTCTTTAACCTCTTGATAGCGACGAATACCTAACATGACTAAGGGCTTGCCTGTACCTTTTAGCATTTGTAGCTCATCTGTTATGGTATGTGGTAGGATACTCTTAAGTTGAAAGTCACGACGAATCTCATCGCTGTAATTCTCAAAATAGCGTGGACTTTGCCAATAGCCTTCTAAAAAGATATTTTTATTCGTAAATTCAAATAAGCGTTTTTCATAATGAAAAGGTTCTTTCTCTTTGATAAATTGATAATGGGGACACAGAAGGTTCCGACCAATTCTACGGCTAATTCTTTTAATATTTAATTCGCCTTTGTAGTTGAAAGTAATCCATTTGGCTGTAGGGAGTTGGCATTTAAAGTGGTTTAATTCAAGATGTCTCTGATATTTGTAATCTTGCTCAAAACCTTGTCTCAAATTAAATGCCATGGGGGTTCGGTAATGGAGTGATAATGCTTTTGCTGTTGCATAAATAAACATCTGGTTTCCTAAGCCACCAAAGAGTGTTGTCGCAATCATATTTTTGAGATATATTGGGATATGGAATATCTTTTCTCTCCCTATTTTTAATCTTTCCCAAACAAATCGCGGGTGTAAACCTTCGTTTTTACGTCGTCTAACGCGCTGTCGTAGCGGTTGGCAATGATGGCGTTGGCTTGGGATTTGAATTGCGAGAGGTCGTTGACGATGCGGCTTCCGAAGAAGGTTGTGTCATCGTCGAGGGTGGGTTCGTAGATGATTACGCGGGCACCTTTGGCTTTGATGCGCTTCATGATGCCCTGGATGGAGCTTTGACGGAAGTTGTCTGAGTGGCTTTTCATCGTCAGACGGTAGACGCCAATGATGACTTCTCGCTCGTCGTGGGGCGCATAATTGGTCTCTTCGCTGTAGTTATAGTAGCCCGCGCGCTTGAGCACTTGATCGGCAATGAAGTCCTTTCGGGTGCGGTTGCTTTCGACAATGGCCTGAATTAAGTTCTCGGGCACGTCCTGATAGTTGGCCAACAGCTGCTTCGTGTCTTTGGGAAGACAGTAGCCTCCGTAGCCAAACGAGGGGTTGTTGTAGTGATTTCCGATGCGAGGATCTAAGCAAACGCCGTTGATAATGGCTTGAGTGTCAAGGCCTTTCACTTCGGCATAGGTGTCTAATTCGTTGAAATAAGACACGCGAAGTGCCAGATAGGTGTTGGCAAAGAGCTTCACAGCCTCGGCCTCTTTCATGCCCATGAAGAGCGTGGGGATGTCGGTTTTGAGGGCACCTTCCTGCAACAGACGGGCAAAAACCTCGGCCTGTCGGCGCATGTTGTCGGGATTTGTCACCTTTTTAATGGCCTCGTTCTCAGCCGTTTCGCCGGGGATGAGCTTGGGATAGCCCACGATGATGCGTGTGGGGTAGAGGTTATCGTAGAGGGCTTTGCTCTCTCTGAGGAACTCGGGTGCAAACAACAGGTTGAATTGTGCCGCACCTTGCTGTGCATATTTCACATACAACTGGCGCGTATAGCCCACGGGAATGGTGGATTTGACCACCATCGTGGCTGACGGATTGACGCTGAGAACCTTGTCGATGACCTATTCTACGTGGGTGGTGTCGAAATAGTTTTTCGCCGGATCGTAGTTCGTTGGCGTGGCAATCACCACGAAGTCGGCATCTTTGTAGGCCATGTCGGCATCCAATGTGGCCGTCAGTCGCAGGGGTTTCTCGCGCAGATACTGCTCGATGTAATCGTCTTGAATGGGCGACTGGCGATGGTTGATGAGGTCAATCTTTTCGGGAACGACGTCAACGGCCGTCACTTCGTGGTGTTGTGCCAGCAGGGTGGCCATGCTGAGGCCCACATATCCGGTGCCGGCGACAGCAATTTTCAGGTCTTTTTCCATTCTTATCCGATAATTCTAAGACTTATAAAATAAATCAAATAGAATAATTAATCTTTATAAAAATCAAAACATAACAAATAAATACCATCTCTACTTCTTATTCAAAAGAGAATAAGAAATAGAAAAGATTTTGCACGTAACCCAACCATTTAAAAGAGAAGATAAAGAAATAAGGAAAAGAAAAGTACAAGTCGTGCACACTATCATTGTACCCACTCTCTTTGTAAACCTAAAGAAAACCTAACCCCTATTAAATGAACAAGACTTCATAACTGTCTCGTCATATCCTATCTTACAGTTCGATCAATAGTAAATCTGTTATTAATAATGCAAATATACAAAATATATTGATTACGTTATTACATTTTGATAACATTCTTTTATGAAGAATCGAAAAGTTTTTATTTTATGTTTCTTATACATAGAAAATGGGAATAAAAAAGAACAATTCAGAGATATACACCATAAATTAGAAAGGGATAGGTTCTTTATTATTAATAGGAGGAGGAAATGTCCCGTCTATATGAGTCATATCACCTTCATTCATCTTAGAACCAATAATTTCTCCATCACCACTTTTATTAGCTGTATATGATTCTTCAGGATTACGGAAACTTGTAAATTCACCCTTAAATGTTAACAAGACATCACCTGTCGCACCCTTACGATGTTTCGCTATGATTACTTGTGCCATTCCATGTAAGTCGTTACCTTTTTCATCTAAATAGATGTGATAGTACTCTGGGCGATGAACAAACAAGACCATATCGGCATCTTGCTCTATAGCTCCCGATTCACGAAGGTCACTTAACTGTGGACGCTTACCTTCAAGTCCCTCTCTATTCTCAACCGTACGATTCAACTGGGACAACGCAATAATAGGAATGTCAAGTTCTTTGGCTAATCCTTTCAATGAGCGAGATATCGTTGACACCTCTTCTTGACGGCTTCCGAATTTCATTCCATTAGCATTCATCAACTGAAGATAGTCAATCATGATAATCTTTACACCCTTTTCACGAACCAATCGACGTGCTTTCGTACGAAGTTCAAAGACCGAAAGACCTGGTGTATCATCCACATAAACAGGAGAACCCGTCAATTTTGTTAGGTTTTTATCTAATCGATCCCACTCGTCAGGCGTTAACTGTCCATTAAGAATCTTACTACCTGCTATTTCACAAGTATTAGAAATCAAACGATTCACAAGCTGAACATTATTCATTTCAAGAGAAAAGAATGCTATAGGAATATGATAATCAACCGCAATATTCTTCGCTAAGCTCAATGCAAAAGAGGTCTTTCCCATGGCAGGGCGTCCTGCTATAATCACAAGGTCACTTTTTTGCCATCCACTTGTCATTTCATCAAGATCGGTATATCCTGTAGGAATACCCGTGAGTCCACCTGTATTGGCAGATGCTTTCTGAAGAATATCTAAGGCTTGTTGTATAACTGGATCAATCTGCGTATAATCTTGCTTCATGTTCTTCTGTGATATTTCAAACAAAGAACCTTCAGCTTCTTGCATCAACGCATCAACATCAACTGTGTCATCAAAGGCCTTCTCCTCTACCCTACTGGCAAATTGAATCAATTGCCGAGCCAAAAACTTCTGTGCAAGAATATGAGCATGATACTCAACATTAGCAGAAGATGCCACACGATCACTAATATCAAGTAAATAACCTGGCCCTCCGATATCATCAATTGTACCTTGTGATTTCAATTCTTCGGTCACAGTCATGATATCAACAGGTCGTTCCGTCATATTAAGATTCTGAATTGCCTGATATATTTTCTGATTTCTTGGTTCATAAAATGTTTCAGGCCGAATAATTTCTGAAACCAAAGAAAAAGCATCTTTGTCTATCATCAACGCACCAATAACAGCTCTCTCAATATCTGTTGCTTGGGGTTGTAAATGTCCATAAGTATTATCTACTTTGACTGAAGACTTGCGACGTTTTGTTGTATTACTATTATTTTCTGCCATGGGAGAATGATTTTCCGCAAAGGTAACCAATTTTTTGATTATAGAAGTTGATGGTCTATGGATTTTTTGTATTTTTGCAATACGAATTAAAGACAGAAACAATGATAACATTTCCTTGTGCCAAAATTAATCTTGGACTTAACATTGTTGAGAAACGAACTGACGGCTACCATAATTTGGAAACAGTTTTCTACCCCATTCCCCTTTATGATGCACTTGAAATCAAACACATGGGAGAAGAATTTCCTTCTCTTGTTGATTGTGATTTAAAGGTAACAGGAAACATAGTGGATTGCAATGAGGCAGACAACCTTGTTATCAAAGCGTATAATTTGCTGGCTAAAGATTACAAACTTCCTCGAGTTCATGCTCACCTTTTTAAATATATACCCTCACAAGCAGGACTTGGGGGCGGATCGAGTGATGCTGCATACATGATAAGATTGCTTGACGAACGATTCAGATTGAATATAGGTAAAGCAGAAATGGAAAGGTATGCAGCGAAGCTTGGAGCTGATTGTGCATTCTTTATCAGCAGCGAACCAGTATTTGCAACAGGAATTGGTAATGTATTTACTCCTATTAAAGGCATCAGGGAGACACTAAAAGGATACTATATTACAATCATAAAACCAAATGTTGCAGTTTCAA
The DNA here is from genome assembly GCF_000477535.1 of Segatella salivae F0493. Lineage (NCBI taxonomy): Bacteria > Pseudomonadati > Bacteroidota > Bacteroidia > Bacteroidales > Prevotellaceae > Segatella > Segatella salivae. The sequence goes on along the minus strand of NZ_AWGW01000031.1, from coordinate 11,117 downwards.
CAAAAGAAGCTTATGCCAACATAATACCTCACAAACCTAAAATATGTTGTCGCGATATCATTAAACAACCTATTGAAACATGGAGAGACCTATTGGTGAATGATTTTGAAGAATCTGTCTTTAAGCTTCATCCCGAAGTAGAGAATATAAAGAACAAGCTTTATGAGCAAGGAGCTATCTATGCCGCAATGAGTGGAAGTGGAAGCAGTTTATTTGCTATCTTCAAAGCAGAACCACAACATCTTAATAACTGTTTTACTGATTGTTTCACCTTTTCCGCACAACTCTAATGATGAAAGACAATGAAAAAGAAATGTTTCCACTCGTATTAGAAAATGGTAATATCATAGGAAGTATCAGCCGAAATGAGGCACATGATGGCACAAAACGACTGCATCCAGTGGTTCATCTCCATGTGTTTAATAACAGAGGAGAGCTATATCTTCAGAAACGTCCAGCCTGGAAAGATATTCAACCCAATAAATGGGACACAGCATGTGGTGGACATATAGATCTTGGAGAGAATGTAGAAGAAGCTCTAAAACGTGAAGTTAAAGAGGAATTAGGGATAACTGATTATATCCCTGAACGCATTGGACAATATGTTTTTGAGAGCGATCGTGAGAAAGAACTTGTCTACGTTCATAAAACAACATACAATGAACAAATCTTTCCCAATGCACAAGAACTGAATGGAGGACGCTTTTGGACGAAGACTGAAATTGAAATTAACCTTGGAAAAGACATATTCACTCCCAATTTTGAAAGCGAATATAAACGTTTCTTCCATAAAGAGGAATAAACTTATACTAATAAAAAAAGAGATTACAATCTAAAATGTAACCTCTTTTAATCTGTTATCTTAGAAATATTATTTCTTAAAGAAATCTTTTACAGCCTCATTTGGAACCATCTGCTCATCAAAAACATAAGCACCGGTCTTAGGGCTCTTTACCATCTTAATTACTTTTGAGTAAGCGCGACCATCCGTTGAACCTTCATGGAGGGTAGCGACCGCTTTCTTTGCCATATCTTATATGTGTTAAAAGGGTTATTACTTAATCTCCTTATGAAGAGTCATCTTCTTCAGGATTGGGTTATACTTCTTCAACTCAAGACGCTCAGGAGTATTCTTACGATTCTTTGTTGTTACGTAACGGCTTGTTCCTGGCAGTCCACTATTCTTCATTTCAGTACATTCGAGAACGACCTGTACTCTATTACCTTTAGCTTTCTTTGCCATGATAATTATTCTCCTATAACTTTAATGTCTTTCCAGTCGCAGAAGCCCTTAGAAACGGCCTGCTTCAAAGCTGCGTCAAGACCAACTTTATTAATGAGACGAAGACCAGCTGCGCTGACCTTGAGGCTAATCCAGCAACTCTCTTCTACATAGTAGAACTTCTTGCTGAAGAGGTTTACATCAAAGCTTCTCTTTGTACGATGCTTTGAGTGAGACACATTACAACCTATCTGTGCCTTCTTTCCTGTAATCTGACAAATCTTAGACATTGCTATCTTTAATTTTTGTTTTCGTTTTTTGATACTTATTCCAAACAGGGTGCAAAATTACAAATATTTTTGAATTATACAAAACATTTCTCCAAAGAATAAGAGGAATTAAGTATTTTTTTGCTTTAACCAACTGTTTTGCCAGTTTTTTCTTTCATATAGTCAAGAAACAAACGCAAAGATTGATTGGTGGCAATGGCTAAGTTTATATCACGCCCAAAGTCTTTATCAAGTTTCATCGTGCGAACATCATCCTTATTTCCGCAAGCCAACCATATTGTTCCTACAGGAATATCCGGTGTACCACCAGTTGGGCCTGCAACACCTGTTGCTGCCAAAGCATAATCAACACGTAAAGTTTCACATGCTCCTATAACCATTTGCTGTGCAACCTCTTCACACACAGCGGTCTTTTCTTCTAAGGTTTCATGACTAACGTGAAGTAAATTCTCCTTAACTTCATTTGTATATGAAACGATTCCACCCTTAAAATATTCGCTTGCGCCAGGAACTGCTATGATAGCTTCTGCTATACGTCCGCCAGTACAACTCTCGGCTGTTCCTATTGTGAGACCATTATCATATAAATATTGCTGTAGTTCTTTACTTAGTACTTTCGTTTCAAGTTCCATCTTATGTTTTATTTAAAAGTTACTTTTGAGAATGCAGGAGCATCAATGCGACCAAAGTCATGGTCAGCAAACTTATATTGTCCCACAATAGCAATCATAGCTGCATTATCTGTAGTATAACTGAACTTTGGAATATAAATAGTCCAACCATATTTCTCTGCATGTTCGCGAAAGGCATTACGCAAACCATTATTCGCCGAAACTCCACCGGCAACAGCAACATGCTTGATTCCTGTTTGCTTTACAGCCTTACGCAACTTATTCATCAAGATATCTACGATTGTATATTCAAGACTTGCAGCCAAATCATTCTTATGATGCTCTATAAAATCAGGATCTTCCTTCACCCAATCGCGAAGATTATAAAGAAAAGATGTCTTTAATCCTGAGAAAGAATAATCGCATCCAGCAATTTGTGGCTCAGCAAATTTAAATGCAAGAGGATTGCCTTGACGTGCCAATCGATCAATAATTGGACCACCAGGATAGCCGAGCCCCATTACTTTCGAGCATTTATCAATGGCCTCACCTGCTGCATCATCAATCGTTTGTCCAAGCACTTGCATATCATTATAGGCATTAACTTTAACAATCTGCGAATTGCCTCCTGACACCAACAAACAAATGAAAGGGAAAGGAGGAGCACTTTTATCATCATCATTTTCTTTGATGAAATGAGCCATGACATGACCTTGTAAATGATTCACATCTAACAATGGAATATTCAATGAACGTGCTAAACCTTTTGCGAAATTAACACCAACGAGCAAAGAGCCCATCAAGCCCGGACCACGCGTATAAGCCACCGCACTCAACATTTCCTTTGTTATCCCTGCACGCTTGATTGCTTGATCAACAACAGGCACCACATTCTGCTGATGTGCACGTGACGCGAGTTCTGGAACAACGCCACCATAAGCTTTATGTACATCTTGGGAGGCTGTCACATTGGATAACAGCACACCATTTCGCAATACTGCTGCAGATGTATCATCACACGAGCTTTCAATACCTAATATATAAATATCTCTTTCTTCTTCCATAATCACAATTTACTATCTTGCATAAGTACCTTAGTAAGATAAGACTTCAACACCCGTTTCAGTCATCAAGAAAGTGTGTTCCCATTGCGCACTCGGCTTTTCATCTCCTGAAATAACCTCCCATCCATAAGGATCGTCTGCATCAATAAACACCTTCCATGTACCCATATTTATCATTGGTTCTATCGTAAACACCATTCCTGGCACCAATAACATTCCAGTTCCACGATGACCATAATGAACAACATCCGGCTCTTCATGCATGGCAAGCCCTACCCCATGTCCGCAAAGATCACGCACAACACCATAATGATATTTCTCTGCATGCTTTTGGATGGCATGACCAATATCTCCTACAAAGCAATAGGGTTTTGCTGCTTCTGCACCAATATCCAAACACTCTTTAGCAACCCTTACAAGCTGTTCTTTTTCAGGGGTAGTCTTCTCGCCGATGATAAACATTCGTGAGGCATCTCCAAAATAACCATTCACGCTTAAGGTCATATCAACATTCACAATATCCCCTTCTTTGAGAATATCTTCTTCTTTTGGAATACCATGACAAACCACCTCATTTATACTCGTGCATACACTCTTGGGGAAGCCCTCGTAACCTAAACAAGCAGGCACAGCATTGTTATCCTTACAATACTGCATACAAATATCATCAATTTCTTGAGTCGACATTCCAGGATGTATCGCTGCAGCTACAGCATCCAAACAACCGGTGTTTACCTTGCTGGCAATACGAATACCTTCAATTTGTTCCGGGGTCTTTATAAGATCGCGGGTAGGCACCTCTTTGCCTTTGTTCTCCCAATACATTACTTGCTTGTCGAGCTCTGTCAGAGGCTGACCTGGCAAGCAATGCCATCTTTTTTTCTTGAAATTCATATTTAAACGCTTAAACTTGAATGCAAAAATACAATATATAATTGAAACCAACAATTTTTTCTCCATAATCTTATGCAACGACTTTACACACCCATTATAAGCTGAAACACAAGGAACTCTATCTCTCTTTTCTATGTTAGAATCACACATTCTCGCACGTAATTTCCTCTTTTTATTCTTTCTGAGTCACTCAGAAGCGTGATTTTTCTTCATTTGGTCTTTCTGAGTCACTCAGAAGCGTAATACTACTCTTTTTGACTTCAGATTGTGTAATTCTATGAAAACAAAGCACTTCGAAGAGCATTTTAAGCCCGATTTCCGAAAAAAGTAGCCATAAATTTTCATATCAACTAAAAAACTCGTATATTTGCAAACCCGTAAGGAAGAGAGGCAATTAAACAGAAAAGGAATACAAAATAATACAATACAAATATGACTAAAGCAGATATCATTAATGAAATTGCTATGACAACAGGCGTGCAGAAAAGAGATGTTGCTGTCGTTGTTGAAAGTTTTATGGAAACCATAAAGAATAGTTTACTTGAGAAAAAAGAGAATGTATACCTGCGTGGATTTGGTAGTTTCGTCATTAAGCATCGTGCAGCGAAGACCGCACGCAATATCCTCAAGAACACAACAATGATGATTGAGGCACACGATTTACCAAGTTTCAAACCGTCAAAATCGTTTGTAGAACAAATGAAGAAATAACGATAATAAATAATAATATCTCAAAAATTTAAAATTATGCCAAACGGAAAGAAGAAGAAGGGCCACAAGATGGCTACTCACAAGCGTAAAAAGAGATTACGCAAGAATAGACATAAGAGCAAATAAAGCTTGATAGCCTATTAAAAGGACTTAGGGGCATGTCAATACATCCACAAGGGAGTTGTGACATGCCCCTTTATAGTAAAGAAACTAAGTAAGGATAAAACAATGACAAGCGAAGTTGTAATCGACGTAAGAGAGAAAGAGATTTCGATAGCACTGCTGGAGGATAAGAATCTGGTGGAATATCAGAATGAGCCACGTCAGGCTTCTTTCTCTGTTGGTAACATCTACGCTGCAAAAGTTAAGAAACTCATGCCGGGACTTAATGCTTGCTTCGTAGATGTTGGTTATGAGCGCGACGCTTTTCTGCATTATCTTGACTTAGGCAGTCAATTCAATTCCTACGCAAAATACCTGAAACAAGTAAATAGCGATAGGAAAAAACTCTATCCTTTCAGTAAGGCACAACGAGTGCCCGACTTGAAAAAGGATGGAAGCGTTCAGCAAGTACTCACGGTCGGACAAGAAGTATTGGTACAGATTGTAAAAGAACCAATCTCAACCAAAGGTCCACGCCTGACAGGAGAGCTATCATTTGCAGGACGTTTCATCGTTTTAATCCCATTTGGAGATAAAGTATCTGTATCTTCAAAGATTAAAAGTGGTGAAGAGCGTGCACGATTAAAGCAGCTCATCTACAGCATTAAACCAAAGAATTGTGGTGTAATTGTTAGAACAGTAGCCGAAGGAAAGCGCGTCGCAGAACTTGACACTGAAATGAAAGTGTTGAACAAACGATGGGAGGACGCTATTCTTAAGACGCAAAAACAACAAAAAAGACCACAATTAGTATTTGAGGAAACGGGCAGGGCTATCGCTATGTTGAGAGACCTGTTCAATCCAAGTTTCGAAAACATTTATGTAAATAACGATGAAGTTTACAACGAGGTAAAACACTACTTGACGCTCATTGCACCTGAGAAAGCTGGAATCGTCAAGCTTTACAAAGGAAAAGTGCCTATCTTCGATAACTTCAATGTTACAAAACAAATTAAATCGAGCTTCGGTAAAACAATCAATTATAAGCATGGTGCTTATTTAATCATTGAACACACTGAGGCTTTGCATGTTGTAGATGTAAATAGCGGGAATCGTACCAAGGCTCAAAATGGACAAGAAGCCAATGCACTTGACGTAAACTTAGGTGCTGCTGACGAGATTGCAAGACAATTAAGACTACGCGATATGGGAGGAATCATTGTTGTAGACTTTATTGACATGAATCTTGCAGAAGACCGACAGATGCTCTACGAGCGCATGTGTAAAAACATGCAGAAAGACAGAGCAAGGCATAACATTTTGCCTTTGAGTAAGTTTGGACTTATGCAAATTACCCGTCAACGTGTGCGTCCGGCTATGGATGTCAATGTCGAAGAGACCTGCCCCACCTGTAATGGTACTGGGAAAATCAAGTCGAGCATCCTCTTTACCGACCAACTTGAAAGAAAAATTGACCGCCTTGTCAACAAGATTGGCATCGCAAAGTTCTATTTACACGTTCATCCGTATGTAGCTGCTTACATCAATCAAGGATTGATTTCCCTACGAAGGAAGTGGCAATTTAAATATGGTTTTGGCGTACATATCATCCCCTCGCAGAAACTTGCATTCCTGCAATACGAGTTTTATGATGCTAATGGAGAATTCATTGATATGAAAGAAGAAATAGAAACAAAGTAGAACACGATACTTATTAAAGTATTCTAAAACATAAAGCTGCATACAAAATCAGAATCTCTGAATGTATGCAGCTTATTGTTTTATGTTTATAAAGCGATTGAAAAATTACTTTTTATGTTTACGTTTCAACTCTGGAATCTTTACCCTATCGCCTTCTTTCAGTTCTTTATTCTTGTTCATCACTTCAATATAACATTCCATGCCCGGGCCTAAATACAGACGACTAATTGACGAAAGAGTTTGGCCGTGTTTTACCTTTATCACTTGCTTAACCCCCACAATACGATAAGCACCAGTTCGAACACGTGCATCACTCTTATTCAACGCCTCATAAGCATCTTTTTCCTTTGAAGAAACAGGCTTTTCCGCAACAGAAGTAGGCCTTTCCGCAACAGAAGTAGACTTTCCTGTAACGGGTGTAGGCTTTTCAGCAACTGACACTGACTTCTTTTCTGCAGGAGCAGGCTTTTCCGCTACAGCAACAGGTTTCATAACCTTTGAACACCCCTTCATCGTGGAATATTGTTTCTTGAGAAGTTCCAGCTGAAGAGTCTGCACCTCCATCTTAAAGTTATAAATCTGTTCATTCTGTTGACACAATTTCATAAACATAAAACATATTGTGCCTATCAGAACTACAAATAAGGCAACAAAACCAACCACCAACGGCTTCATATAAGAAGACTTGCGAGGAGTATTGACTGTGGATATATTCTCCGTATCTTCATTGTCGTTTTCTCGACTATCAGTTTCCTCTACCATGGGTTCATCCTCCTTTTCAGGCGAAGATTCAAGCGCTTCCTCTTCATCCTTTGCTACTTTATCTGAAGCTGTTTCAATCGTTTCCTGCGCCGTTTCTATTTGTTCTACTTCCGAAACATTAGTTTCTGAAATAGTTTCTTGCACCTTGTCTTCCTGCTTTTCTTCCTTCAACGACATTGTTTCGGCAGACATCTCCGACACAACAGCAATAGGTTCAACAGGCTCTTCACGTGGCAACTCAATTTCTTCAACAGCCTTTTCCTCTACAATCTCTTTCTTTTCTTCGGCTAAAGCAGTTTCTTCCACTTGCTCTTTGTATTCGTCTTCCAATTCTACCCCATCATTGACAACAACGGTTTCAAATTGTGAGAAAGGTTGATTTACTAACTCTTTCATGGCATTATCGGGAGCAAAAGAGAGCTTATCACGCCCTTCAATTACAATACGTTCACCGGTATTTACATCAATACTCTCACGCGAACTGATGCTCGTCAACTTAAACGTACCCAAACCTTTTATCTTTACTTGCCGTTCACGATGCACGCCCTCATTAATGATTTCAGTCATCAACGAGATAAAAAGTTCAGCATCGGCCAATTTTATGCCATGCTTCTCAACGAGGAATCGGGCTAAATCTTTGATATTAGTCATTGTTTTCTCCTCCGTTTTTCAATTTCTCTTTTACCGATGCATTAGGCTTAAAAGCCAAGACGAGCTTTGGAGGTACAAGCATACGAAGTCCTGTCGAAGGATTCACAACAACCCGTTCCATGCGTTTCTTCACCTCAAACGTACCGAAACCTGTAAGCGATACGTTCTCTCCGGCTTCAAAACTATTGCCCATTCCTTCAATAAGCGTGTTGACAAGTTTTTGAACATCGGCTTGCGTGTAACCGCTTCTCAACGCCATCTCTGAGATAAATTCTTTATTATTCATATCAAGAACTTCTATTTTACGACATGACCATACAAGTCAAAAGCTTCACTATCGGTGATTTCTACATGATAGAAGTTACCAACACGCAATTTCTTTTCTGATACAGGAATCAAAACCTCGGGGTCAACTTCTGGAGAACAAAACTCACTTCTGCCAACATAATAATCACCTTCTTTGCGGTCAATGATAACTTTCAAAGTTTTTCCTATCTTCGCCTCCTCAACAGCTGCACTGATTTCTTGCTGCACAGCCATTAAAGTATCAAGACGCTTTTGCTTTACTTCTTCTGGAACATCATCCTTGTAATGCCCTGCACTATATGTACCTTCTTCTTCCGAATAAGTGAAAGCGCCCATTCGCTCGAATTTTGCCCACTTGACAAAGTCAACAAGTTCGTTGAAATCTTCATCGGTTTCACCAGGAAAGCCAACCAACAATGTTGTACGTATGTGAATGCCTGGCACAGCCTCGCGTATCTTTTTAATAAGTTCTACCGTCTCTTCCTTGCTCACATGGCGGTGCATAGCATCGAGCATGTGGTTGGAAATATGCTGCAAAGCAATATCAAGATACTTACAAACATTTGGTTTCTCTCGAATAACATCAAGTAATTCTAAAGGGAATTCATTAGGATAAGCATAATGAAGTCGAATCCATTCTACCCCTTTTATATCGGCAATATCACGAATGAGGTCAGCAATATGACGCTGCCCATCTATATCAACACCATAATAAGTGAGTTCTTGCGCAATAATCTGAAACTCTTTTACGCCTTCTTCAACCAGTTCTTTTACTTCTTGAAGGATTTCTTCTTTCGGGCGACTTGTGTGTTTTCCCGTAATCAGGGGGATAGCACAATAAGCGCATTGACGATTGCAGCCTTCCGCAATTTTCACGTATGCATAATGGCGAGGCGTTGTCAGATGACGGCGACCATTGCAAGACGGAACATCGGCCTTACCAAGATCTGTCAGCAGTTGCTTATAATTGAATTTGCCATAAAACTTGTCTACTTCTGGAATCTCTTGCTCTAATTCATCTTTATAACGCTGCGAGAGACACCCCATCACATAGAGTCGCTTCAACCTGCCTTCATTTTTTGCATTGACAAATTCAAGAATGGTATTGATACTCTCTTCTTTTGCCGATTCAATAAAACCACAGGTGTTGATGACAGCAATCTCACCTTCGGGTCGCTTGCTGTCATGCACACAATGATAGCCATTGGCTTCGAATTGCTTCATCAGAAGTTCGCTATCCACGAGATTCTTCGAGCAACCCATGGTGATGATATCGATTTGATTTTTCTTCATCTATTATCCTTATATACAATATCAAGCGAAAAGTGAATCAACAAATTCCTTGCGATTGAACAATTGCAAATCCTCCATCTTTTCGCCCAGACCAATATATTTCACTGGCACTTTCAACTGGTCACTAATGCCTATTACCACTCCTCCCTTAGCGGTTCCGTCTAATTTCGTGATTGCAAGACTTGTGATATTGGTGACCGCAGAAAATTGTTTTGCCTGCTCAAAAGCATTTTGTCCCGTACTGCCATCGAGCACAAGCATCACTTCATCGGGTGCCTCGGGCAACACTTTCTTCATCACCTCTTTGATTTTCTTCAACTCGTTCATCAGTCCCACCTTGTTGTGTAAACGGCCTGCGGTATCGATCAATACCACATCGGCGCCATTGGCCTTAGCACTTTGCAGCGTGTCAAAGGCTACGCTTGCAGGGTCTGAGCCCATTTGTTGCTTCACAACAGGCACGCCCACACGCTCTCCCCAAATAGAAATCTGCTCTACGGCTGCCGCGCGGAAGGTATCAGCTGCACCTAAATATATTTTTTTTCCTGCATTCTTAAACTGATAAGCAAGTTTACCAATAGTCGTGGTCTTCCCCACTCCATTAACACCGACAACCAGAATCACATAAGGTTTGTGGTCGCTCGGAAGATCCCAACTATCATTATCGTCTGAATTGTTTTCAGAAAGCAGCGACGCAATCTCTTCTCTCAATATCCCATTCAATTCTGAAGTAGAAACATATTTATCGCGAGCTACGCGTGACTCTATTCGTTCAATAATCTTCAGCGTGGTATCAACGCCAACATCACTCGTGATGAGCACTTCCTCAAGGTTATCGAGCACCTCATCATCTACCTTTGATTTACCAGCAACGGCACGTGTGAGTTTACTGAAAACGCTCTCTTTCGTCTTCTCAAGTCCCTTATCAAGCGTCTCTTTCTTTTTCTTGTTAAACAGTCCGAAAATTCCCATAATTACGTAATTTGATGATAAACAGCAGATAAACAACATGATTAAAACAAACGTTCTTCTGAATAAAAGCATCAGATGTGATAGCTATTCTAATCACAAACTGCTTGCAACGACATGCCGCTTATCGTTTGCAAAGATAATAAAAAAGTAAGGAAGAAAAAAAGGTCTCTATGTAAAATAACATGAACCAAACGTAAGAGTGGCAAATTAAAACCTTATTTCACAATAACTTTTCTAAACTTGGAATCATAAACCTGCCCAACAAATCCTTCTATCCGCAGCAAACAAAGCTATTTGCGAGGGCGCGGAAACGCCAAACCTTTCGGGAAACGACTTTCGCCAGCCGCGGAAATGCCAAACTCTTCGGGAAATGACTTTCGCCAGCCGCGGAAACACCAAACCTTTCGGGAAATAACTTTCGCCAAGCGCGGAAATGCCAAACCACTCGGGAAACGACTTTCGCCAAGCGCGGAAATGCCAAACCCTTCGGGAAATGACTTTCGCCAAGCGCGGAAATGCCAAACCTTTTAAAAAGTGA